>JAFLJV010000017.1 GCA_022712845.1 Sulfurimonas sp.
ATCACGATTTGTAAGGATTCCAAGAAGTTTGTTGTGTTCATCAACAACAGGGACACCTGAAATTTTATATTCACTCATAAGTTTTTCAGCATCAGCGAGTATAGCGTCTGGGTGAACATATATTGGGTCTATAATTATCCCACTTTCACTCTTTTTTACCTTAGTAATTTGTTTGCATTGAGCTTTTATATCCATGTTTTTATGAATAATTCCAATACCACCAAGTCTAGCCATCGCAATTGCAGCTCTATGCTCAGTTACGGTATCCATAGCAGCAGAAACCATAGGTATTTTAAGTGAAATATTTTTTGTTAGTTTACTCTCAAGAGATACTTCTTTTGGAAGCACTTCAGAGTATTGAGGTACTAGTAGTACGTCTTCAAATGTTAATGCTCTTTTGCGAATTTTCATGATTGTCCTTTTGAGAGTAAAAAGTTTTAATAATTATTAGACTTCTTGCAAAACTCCTTATAGCCTCAGAGGAATAAAAAGTGGTAAAATTGTGCAAAACAAATTTTTATGCCTAGCCATAGCTAAGGATAAAATATTTTTTTGTGCAAGGTTGCCACTTTTTATTCCTCCCGTAGGGCACTTTATAGAGAGCTTTACTCAGCGTTAGATAACTCCAACCGTAGCTATGGCTACGCTTGAAAACATCTGCCTTGATTAAAACTCTCTATAAAGTGCTGAGGCTATAAGGAGTTTTGCAAGAAGTCTATTTAATAAATTTGCGGATTATATCTTTTTTGTGGTTAAAAATAAGTAAATTAATTAAACTTATATATAAGATTAGATAAAATCAAAAAAATTTTTCAAAGAAGTCCTATATGAAACTAAACTGTTATCCATCTAAAGAGGGTCTTTATGATCCAGAATTTGAACATGATGCTTGTGGTATTGGCTTTGTCGCACATTTAAAAGGTAAAAAATCACATTACGTAGTTAGCAAAGGTTTAGAACTTTTAGCAAACCTTGAGCATCGTGGTGCTGTTGGAGCAGAGAAAAACTCTGGTGATGGAGCTGGAATACTTACTCAGATGCCAGATAAGTTTATGAGAAGAGTAGCTAAAGAAAAGGGGATAGAGCTTCCTGAATTTGGTTCTTACGCTGTTGGTGTTGTATTTTTACCTCGTGATCAAAATGCTTATATTGAGTGTAAAAGTATAGTTGAGAGATGTATAGAAGAGTTAGGACAAGAGTGTTTAGGTTGGAGAAAAGTACCAACTTCAAATGAGTCTCTTGGTGATATGGTAAAGTCAGTAGAACCATATGTTCAGCATGTTTTTGTAAAAAAAGCAGATGGAATTGATAGTGATGCATTTGAGAGAAAACTTTTTGTTATTAGAAAATATGCTCAGTCAGTTGTAACAGAGTCTTCAACACAGGGGACAGGCTATTTTTATATGCCATCAATGTCATATAAAACTATCTCTTATAAAGGTCAGTTGATAACAGAACAACTTCCTTTATACTTTGCAGATTTAGGAGATAAAGATTTTGAATCAGCACTAGCTTTAGTTCACAGCAGATTTTCAACAAACACTTTTCCATCTTGGCCATTAGCACAACCATTTAGATATATCGCACACAATGGAGAAATAAATACTCTTAGAGGAAATATCAACTGGATGAAAGCAAGAAAATCTTTGCTTAAATCTAAACTCTTTAGTGACGATGAACTTAATAAAATATATCCATACCTAATAAATGAAGATAAAGGTAGTGATAGCTCTGTTTTAGATAATGTTATAGAACTTCTTACACTAGCAGGTCGCCCACTTCCTCATGTTATGATGATGATGATTCCAGAAGCGTGGCGTGATGAAGAGATGGATGAAAATAGAAAAGCTTTTTATGAATATCATGCAACATTTATGGAGCCTTGGGATGGTCCAGCTTCTGTTGCTTTTACTGATGGTAAGTTTATAGGTGCAACACTAGATAGAAATGGTCTTCGTCCATCAAGATACTCACTTACAAAAGATGATATTTTAGTTATGGCTTCAGAGCAGGGTGCATTAGAATTCCCAAGTGAGGATATAGTTTTAAAAGGTAGACTTCAACCTGGAAAAATGTTTCTAGCTGATTTAGAAAATGGTAAAATAATTACTGATGGTGAGATAAAAGCTGAAATATCTGGAGCATATCCATATAAAGAGTGGTTAGAAAATCAAAAAATAAATTTAGATGATTTACCATTAAATAGAGAAGTTAAACAACCAAATAGCAAGACTATCTTACAAAGACAAAAGTGTTATGGATATACACAAGAGGATTTAAAAACTATTTTAACTCCAATGGCTAATGATGCTTATGAAGCAACTGGTTCTATGGGTAATGATGCTGCACTTGCTGTTTTATCTCATAAATCTATAAACTTATACAACTATTTTCATCAACTATTTGCTCAAGTAACAAACCCACCAATTGACCCGATTCGTGAAGAGTCTGTTATGAGTCTTACTGCGTACATAGGTTCACAAGGAAATCTTTTTCAAGAGGTAGATGAAAAAAGAAACTTCATTAAACTTACAACACCAGTGCTTACAAATGTGCAGCTTGAAAAACTAAGAGGTGTTAGTAAATTTAATTTTAAAGCAAAAACAATAAGTATCCTTTTTGATGCGAAAAAACAAGGTTCTATGGAAGAGTCACTTGAACTTGTTAAAAATGAAGCAAGTTCTGCTGTTGAAGAGGGTTATCAAGTTATTATCCTCTCAACTCGTGGTGTCTCTAAAACTAAGGCAGCTATCCCTACACTTTTAGCTACAAGTGCTGTTCACCATCACCTGATTGCAAAAGGTATTAGAACAAGTTGTGGTTTAGTTATAGAGAGTGCAGAGGTAAGAGAGATTCATCATTTTGCAACTCTTATAGGTTATGGTGCAAATGCAATTAATCCTTTCTTGGCATTTGAGAGTATAGAAGATATGAGAAAAAGAAAGCTTATAAATGAAGATCTTACTCATGAGAGAGCTGTACAAAATTATATCACTGCTATTGGTAAAGGTATCTATAAAATTATGTCTAAGATGGGTATCTCAACTATCCGTTCATATACTGGTGCTCAGATCTTTGAAGCGGTTGGTTTAGGTGATGAATTAGTAGATAAGTACTTTCATGGAACTCCATCAAGACTTGGTGGTATAGATATAGAAACTTTAGAGATTGAGACACTTATATGTCATGGTGTAGCATATCCTGAAACTACTGTAGAAGCAAGTGACTTGGGTGTTGGTGGTCAGTATGCTTATAGACAAAGAGGTGAAAATCATCTTTTTTCTCCTGAGACTATATTTTTACTTCAACAAGCTACTAAAAATGATAACTACGCAACATTTAAACAATATACAAAGATTATCAATGAGCCAAATGAAGATTTTATAACTCTTAGAAGTCTGCTTGATTTTACAAAACAACAACCTATAGACATTGATGAGGTTGAGCCTGTAGAAGAGATTATGAAAAGATTTGCAACAGGTGCTATGAGTTATGGTTCTATTTCTGAAGAAGCTCATACAACTTTAGCTATCGCAATGAATAGTATTGGTGCTAAATCAAACACTGGTGAAGGTGGAGAAAATCCTAATAGATTTGGAACAAATAAAAATTCTAAAATCAAACAAGTTGCATCTGGAAGATTTGGTGTAACAGCAAACTACCTTGTAAATGCAGAAGAGATACAGATAAAATTAGCTCAAGGTGCAAAACCAGGTGAGGGGGGACAACTTCCAGGACATAAAGTTGATGAAATTATTGGTGCTACAAGACACTCAACTCCAGGTGTTGGACTTATATCTCCACCTCCTCATCATGATATTTATAGTATAGAGGATTTAAAACAACTTATACATGACCTTAAAAATGCAAATAAAGATGCAAGAATCAACACTAAACTAGTTTCAGAAGTTGGTGTTGGAACTATTGCCGCGGGTGTTGCAAAAGCTCACTCAGATGTTGTACTTATCTCTGGTTTTGATGGCGGAACTGGAGCATCTCCACAAACTTCTATCAAACATGCTGGACTTCCTTGGGAACTTGGACTTGCAGAGACACATCAAACTCTAGTTAAAAATGGTCTTCGAGGAAGAATAGTTGTTCAAACTGATGGACAACTTCGAACTGGTAGAGACTTTGCTATTGCAACTCTACTTGGTGCGGAAGAGTGGGGAATTGCTACTAGTGCTCTTGTAGTTGAGGGTTGTATTATGATGAGAAAATGTCATCTAAATACTTGTCCTGTTGGGATAGCTACTCAAGATAAAGATTTAAGAGCTAAGTACACAGGTAAGCCTGAACATATTGTTAATTTTGTTAGATTTTTAGCAACTGACTTAAGAGAGATTATGGCTGAGCTTGGTTTTAAAACTATCAATGAAATGGTTGGTAGAGTTGATAAACTTAAAGCAAAAGAGGGAATCAATCACTATAAAGCTAAACATCTTCAACTAGATAAACTTCTTCATAAAATGTATGTTAGAAGTGAAGACACTTCATATAAAACTATGGATCAAGATCACGGTATTGATACTACTCTTGATAATGAGCTGATTAAATTAGCAAAAGTTGCAATAAGTAAAAAAACTCCTATAAAAGAGAAAATTAAACTTAGAAACATCAATAGAACAGTTGGAACTATGCTTTCATCTGCTATGACAAAAAAATATGGTGAAGCTGGACTGCCTGAAGATACTATCTACTTTAAAGCAGATGGTAGTGCAGGACAAAGTTTTGGTGCATTTGTAAATAGTGGAATCACTTTTGAGGTAGAGGGTGATGCAAATGATTACTTTGGAAAAGGTTTATGTGGTGGTAAACTGATTCTTTACGCTCCAAAAAACGCAACTTATGAGGCAAACAGAACTACTATCTTAGGTAATGTTGCTTTTTATGGTGCTACAAGTGGTGAGTCTTATATCTATGGTCAAGCTGGCGAGAGATTTTGTGTAAGAAATAGTGGTGCAAAAGTTGTTGTTGGTAGCATAGGAGATCACGGTTGTGAGTATATGACTGGTGGTAGAGTTGTTATACTTGGTGAGATTGGTAAAAACTTTGGAGCTGGTATGAGTGGTGGTATCTCTTATATTTTTGATGAGAAAAAAACTGCAGTTGTTAGAATCAACAAAGGTATGGTTGATTTAGATGCTATTGAGACTGATGAAGATGAGTTAGAAGTAAAAACTATGATAGAAAATTATATAAAATATACTAATTCAGATGAAGCGCGTAAGATTTTAAAAGATTGGAAAAAGAACAAATCTAAATTTATTAAAGTTATGCCAAAAGATTACAAAAGAGTACTTGCACAGAAAAAAAGAGTTAAAGATGAGCAAGATGTTACAGCGCATCTAAGCGCCTAAGTGGAGTTGGAATATGGGAAAAATTACAGGATTTAAAGATTACGAGAGAAAAAATTTTACGTTAGCACCAGTTGTTGATAGAATTAAACATTATAACGAGTTTATAACACCCTTAAAAGATGAAGAGATGGAACTTCAAGGTGCAAGATGTATGGATTGTGGAGTTCCATTTTGTCACTCGAACTATGGTTGCCCAGTTGGTAACTTGATTCCTCAGTTTAACGATCAAGTTTATCGTGGAGAGTGGGAGAGCGCTTTTAAAACTTTAATGAGTACAAACAATTTTCCAGAGTTTACTGGTCGTGTTTGTCCTGCTCCATGTGAGACTGCATGTGTTCTTGGTATGCATGAAACATCGGTAGGGATTAAAAATATAGAGTACTCTATTATAGAAAAAGCGTATAAAAAAGGTTGGATGAAACCACAGATGCCTAAAAAGCTAACAGATAAAAATGTTGCAGTTATAGGAAGTGGACCTGCTGGGCTCTCAGTAGCAAATCAGCTAAATAAAGCAGGGCATAATGTAACTGTTTATGAAAAAGATAGCAGAATAGGTGGTCTTGTAAGATATGGTATACCTAATTATAAGTTAGATAAAAAAGATGTAGTTCAAAGAAGAGTTGACCTTATGAATCAAGAGGGTGTTAGGTTTATTACCGATGCAAATATTGGCGCTGATGTTCCACTGAGTGAGATTCAAAAACTAAATGATGCAGTTATTATAACTACAGGTGCTGGAAACCCAAGAGATTTACCGATAGAAAATAGAGATGCTTCGAACATTCACTTTGCAATGGAGTTTTTATCTCAAAGTAACTCAAGAGTAGAGGGTGAAGTATTTGCTGAAGATAAAAATATCTTAGCTAAAAATAAACATGTTGTTATTGTTGGTGGTGGAGATACAGGAAGTGACTGTGTTGGAAACTCTATCCGTCAAGGAGCTGCAAGTGTAACTCAGATAGAGTTAATGCCAAAAGCACCAGATGAGAGAACTGATGATATGCCATGGCCAACTTACCCAAGAGTATTTAAACTCTCAACTTCTCAAGCTGAGGGTTGTGCAATGGACTTTAATGTGCTTTCAAAATCATTTATAAAAGATGATAAGGGTAATGTTACAGGAATCAACTGTGCAAAAATTGAGTGGAGTGGTAGAGATTTTAAAGAGATAAAAGGAAGTGAGTTTGTTTTAAAAGCTGATTTAGTTCTTTTAGCTATGGGATTTTTAGGACCACTTCAAGATGATGTTATCAAAGAGTTAACTCTTGATACTGATGAGAGAAGTAACATAAAAACAAAAGGGTATGCAACTTCAGTTGATGGCGTATTTAGTGCTGGAGATTGCCGTAGAGGACAATCTTTAGTAGTATGGGCAATCAATGAAGGTCGTGAGTGTGCTAGAGAAGTTGATGAGTACTTAACAAACTCAAAAACTATGTTAAATGCAAAAAGTAAATCTCTTTACGAGCTTTAATTTTTAAATCTAAATTTCGTTACTCTTCCAAGCATTAATTGCATCAGGAAGAGTCTCAAAATTATTCACTTTTCCTATGATAAAAATCTCATCTAAAACATAACAACAAATATTTCCATTTTGTTCCAGTAAAAATAAAGCACATTCTTCATCTCTAATATCTTTTGATATAACTCTCATACCATCAACTGAATCATTTATATCTGGAATATCGTCATACTCAACATTTAGTAGTTGTTTTCCATCACTTGTATATGCAGCCATTTTTAGCCTCTTTAAAACATGATTTTATTTATAGGATTTAATTATACATAAAAAGTTATATTTATATCAAATAAATCAAAAGTTGTATTTTTATAAAATAATATTAATTTATATCATTAATTTTATAATAAGTAAAAAACTGGTGTAATAGTACTAATAATCAGTACCGTTTTTTTAATTAAATTGTGGTAATATATTATTTCACATACAGTAACAGTTAGACTCTTTAGAATTTTTTAGGAGGTTATCGATGTATACATTTAAAACACTTTTTGACATTCCAAACTATATAAATGAAAATATCAATAATCCTACATACCTAAACTATATAGATAAAGATGGTAACTACGAAGCTATCTCTTCTAAAGAATTTTTCTCAAATATCAACAAACTATCAAAAGCTTTTTACAGTAATGGTGTTCGAAAAGGCACAACAGTAGGTATAGTGTCTGAATCATCTCCTTTTTGGCTGATGATAGATTTTGCTCTGCAACGATTAGGTGCTATTTCGGTTCCAATATTTGCAAATATTGCATCTGATAATTTACTTTATGAAATTGAAGATGCTGAAATTTCATATTTATATATAGCCTCTGATGAAAAATTAAATGTATTAAAACCTTACTTGGATGCTATGAAGCTAGTTGTTGTTAAAGATATAGAATACCTATCTGAAAATATGATTAGTTGGGATTATTTTTTACTTGAATCAGATGAAGAGATAGATTATGCAGAAATATTGCCTAATGATATAGCAACTATCATATATACTAGTGGTTCAACGGGATGCCCAAAGGGTGTTGAGTTGAGTCACAAGAATTTAGTAACGCAACTTTATGATACTTACGAGCATTATAAATTACTTCCCCAAGATAGAGTACTTAGTTTTTTACCTTTAGCACATGTTTTTGAGCGAATGGTTATGATGTTTTATTTGGTAAGTGGTACATCTGTTTATTTTGTAGATGATGTAAAATTAGTAGGTAAAAGAATAAAAGAAGTTAAACCTACAATAATGACAGTTGTTCCAAGATTACTAAATAAGATGCACGCTAAGATGCATGAAAAAATTGAAAATAGTAATTTTATAAAAAAACTTTTAGGTTCTGGGGCATTAAAAAGAGCAGAAAATAAAGATCCTGATGATAAAGTATTTTGCCTCCTAGATTCAATATATGAAAAACTTGTTTATAAAAAATTTAGAGAAGCTCTTGGTGGAAATCTTCGTATAGTTATTAGTGGGGGTGCTCCCTTATCTATGAAAGTATATAAATTTTTTCTAAATATTGGAGTTCCTGTATATCAAGGTTATGGGCTTACTGAGACATCACCAGTTATAAGTACAAACTCACCATTAAAAAACAAGTATGGAACATGTGGAGTTTTATTTTCTCATATAGAGGCTAAGTTAACTCAAAAAAATGAACTTTTAGTTCGTGGTGATAGTGTAATGATTGGATATCATAAAGATAAAGAAAAAACTGATGAAGTGATAGATAAAGATGGCTGGTTTCATACAGGTGATATTGTAAAGATTGATGAAGAGGGCTTTTTAACTATTACAAGTAGATTAAAAGAGATGTTTAAAACATCAACAGGAAAGTATGTGTCAGCGATACCTATAGAAGAACGACTATGTGGAAGTAGAGTGATAGAATATGCAATGGTTATAGCTGAGGGTAGACCATATACAACAGTCTTAATATTTCCAGATCAAGTGTTTTTAGAGAAAAATGGTGGTAAACTAAGCGATAAAGATATTAGAAAAATTGAAAAAGCTATAAAGAAGACAAATAGCCATATAAATAAATGGGAACAGATACAAGAATATGAGATAATTACTACAACACCTTCTATTGAAGATGGAGTTTTAACACCTTCGATGAAATTATCAAGAAATAAAGCTGAAAAAATTTATATTAAAGAGATTGAATATATGTATAGAAAGGATATAGTATGATTTTTTATAATTTAGTATTTATAAGGAGTACGTCATGAAAGAGCGTATAGCAATTATAGATGGTTTAAGAACGCCTATTGCAAAAGCTGGTGGAAAACTAAAAAAAATCCAAGCTGAGAGTCTTGGTGCACATATAGTTCAAGAACTAGTACTGCGTGTTGGTATCCCTTATAGTGAATATGATGAAGTTATTATGGGAAACGTTGCACAACCTGGTCATGCTGCAAATGTAGCACGTGTTATAGCATTAAAAGCAGGATTTCCAGATAGTACAATGGCTTATACTGTACATAGAAATTGTGCTTCTGGTATGGAGTCTATCACATCTGGTGCAGAAAAAATTGCAGCTGGAACTGGTGATATATACTTATGTGGTGGCGTTGAATCTATGAGTAATATTCCACTTCTTTTTGGTGATGATATGAGAATGTTTTTTGAACAACTTTTTGCTTCAAAAACTATAGCACAGAAATTAGCAGTACTTTCTCACTTTCGTCCAAGACATTTAAAACCCGTTATTGGTCTTATGCAAGGTTTAACTGATCCTATTAGTGGGATGTTAATGGGTTCAACTGCTGAGATATTAGCTCAAGATTTTGGTATAAGTCGACAAGAGCAGGATGAGTTTGCTCTGGCTAGTCATATAAAAGCAGAAATAGCAAGAGAAAAAGGTATCTTTGCACAAGAGATAGCTCCTATCGTTTATGATGCATCAAGAGGTAAAATAATGGAGCATGATGATGGTATACGCGAAGGTCAAACTATGAAAGCTCTTGGAAAACTTCGCCCATTTTTTGATAAAAAAAATGGAACAGTTACCGCAGGAAACTCTTCACAAATATCTGATGCTGCTGGTGCTGTTGTTCTTATGTCTGAGAGTAAAGCAAAAGAGATGGGGTTAGAGCCACTTGGATTTTTAAGAGATTTTGCTTATGCTGGATTAGATCCAAAACGCATGGGACTTGGACCTTTATATGCAACATCAAAACTTTTTAATCAAACTAAAATGAACTTAAAAGATATAGAACTTATAGAGCTAAATGAAGCATTTGCTGTTCAAGTTATGGCAAATCAAAGAGCTTTTGCATCAAAATTTTATGCAAAAGAATACTTAGGACGTTCAAGTGCACTTGGTGAAATAGATGAGTCTATCTTAAATGTAAATGGTGGAGGAGTTGCTCTTGGTCATCCTGTTGGCATGACTGGAACAAGACTTGTAATCCACACTTTAAAAGAATTAAGACGACAAAATAAACAAACTGGACTTGCAACACTTTGTATTGGTGGTGGGCAAGGTGCTTCACTTATTTTGGAGGTAGTATAATGAAAAATACAATTAACCTAACCATAGATGAAAATGGTGTTGCCGAGCTACTTTTTGATATGCCTGATTCCCCTGTGAATCTTTTAAGTTCAGATGTATTAAATGAACTAGAACAACATTTAATAGGCATGAGTGAGAATAAAACTATAAAAATTGCCTTGTTTACTAGTGCTAAAGATGGAATTTTTATAGCTGGAGCAGATATAAGTGAGATAGCTGACTTAGCTGATGAAAAAACTTCTTATGATAAAGTAAAAAGAGGTCAAAGTATTTTAAGTCGTATCTCTGTATTACCTTTTCCAACTGTAGCTATTATTAATGGAGCATGTCTAGGTGGTGGATTTGAGTTAGCACTTAGTTGTGATTTTAGAATAGCAACTGAGAATTCTAAAACTAAAATAGGTCTGCCAGAAGTAAATTTGGGTGTATTACCTGGTTTTGGTGGAACTCAAAGATTAAAAAGACTTATAGGACTCTCAAAATCACTTGAACTTATACTTGGTGGAAAAATAATTAATGGTAAAAAAGCACAAAAACTTGGGATGGTTGATGCTTGTGTTCCAGTTGGATATTTAGATTTTAAACAAGATAGTTTCATAAAATCTGTGCTAGATGATAAAGAACGCTCAAAAATACTTTCTAAAAGATATAAAGATAATTTACTAGAGAAATATTTGCCAAATGTTATTTTACATTTTGCTAAAAAAGAGGTTATGAAAAAAACGAAAGGTCACTATCCTGCACCATTAGCTATTTTAGATTTATTTGAACAAACAAAAGATGTGAGATTAGATGAAGCTATAGATATGGAAGCTGTTGCATTTTCTAAGCTAAGTATTACTCAAATTAGTAAAAATCTTATAGGTTTGTTTTATACATCTGAAGCATTAAAAAAAGAAAATGGAACAGATAAAAAAGTTAAAACTCATCCGATTAAACTTACTGCTGTAGTTGGTGGTGGTATTATGGGTGCTGGTATTGTATGGTTGTTTTCTAAAATTGGTCTATCTGTACGTTTAGTTGATCAAAATTATGGTGCAATTGGTAATGCTTTTAAATTTATAAACAGTGCATATAAAGCTATAGTAAAACGCCGCCGCCTAACAAAACGTGAAGTTGAGATAAAGATGGGTCACATCTCATATGGATGTGATTATGTTGGGCTAAAACATGCAGATTTGTGTGTTGAAGCTATTGTAGAAAATAGTGGAGCTAAAAAAGAGTTATATGCAAATTTAGAAGCAATAGTTGATAAAAAAGCAATTATTGCAACAAATACATCATCTATCTCTATAACCTCACTTGCAAGTGATATGAAACACCCTGAGCGTTTTGTCGGGATGCACTTTTTTAATCCTGTAAACAGAATGCCACTTGTAGAAGTTATAGCAGGTGAAAAAACATCACCTGAGGCTGTAGCTACTGTAGTTGAGTTGGCAAGACGAGGTGGCAAAACTCCTATAATTGTAGGAGATTGTGCAGGATTTTTAGTAAACAGAGTTCTTTTACCATATATAAATGAAGCAATAAAAATGTTTGAAGAGGGTGAAGATATAGAGCGTATAGATAAATTGATATTAGATTTTGGTATGCCTATGGGACCTTTTACTTTAGCAGATGAAGTTGGGCTTGATGTTGGTTATAAAGTTGGTTGTGTATTAGAAGAAGCTTATGGTGAGCGTATGAAAGTCGCAAATATGTTTGATGTTATCTATAATCAGAAAAAACTTCTTGGTAAAAAAGCTGGTAAAGGTTTTTATATCCACAGTGGAAAAAATAAAAGTATTAACACTGATGTAAAAAACTTAGTAACAATGCAACATAGTTATAATTCACAAGAGATAGTAGATAGAATGATGTTAATTATGTTAAATGAAGCATCACGTTGTTTAGAAGAGGGTGTGATTAAAAATGCTAATTATTTAGATATGGCATTGATTTTGGGCACAGGTTTTCCTCCTTTTAGAGGTGGACTAATGAGATATGCACAAAATCGTGGTATCAATGATATTGTTGTTACTTTGCATCGTTTAGCTGATGCACATGGTAGTAGATTTGAGCCTTGCGAGCTTCTGACTCGTATGGCTAAAAATAATGAAAACTTTTTTGAGGAGTAAGTTATGGAACTTTTTATATCACTAATCTTTTTAGTTGTTTTTTTAGCAGCTTGGTATGTAGGTATTTCGTTTGTTGTTTGGTCAGCACTCTTAGTTATTAATATATTTATTTGGTTTTCACCACCAATATGGTTTTGGATAGTTTATATACCTGTACATGGTATATTTTTAGTACCATCTCTTAGAAAAGAGTATTTAACTGATAAAATTGTAGAGGTTTTAAAAAAGTATAATCTTTTACCAAATATATCTGAAACAGAAAAAACTGCTCTTCGTGCTGGTACAGTATGGGTAGATGGGGAAATTTTTTCTGGAAAACCAAACTTCAATTTTATTTTAAATGAGACTTATCCACATCTTCGTGATGATGAAAAAGCATTTTTAGAAAATGAAGTTAATGTTCTTTGTGCTATGACAGATGATGACAAAGTATTTAAAAAAAGAGACTTAGATAAAAAAACATGGCAATATATGAAAGATAATCATTTCTTTGGAATGGTTATTCCAAAAGAGTATGGTGGTTTAGGCTTTTCAGCTCTTGGACATAGTGCTGTTGTACAAAAACTAGCTTCTCGTTCTCAAGTACTTGCAATTACAGCAATGGTACCAAACTCAATTGGACCAGCTGAGCTTATATTAGAACATGGTACACAAGAGCAAAAAGATTATTATTTACCACGCTTAGCTGATGGTAGAGATTTACCATGTTTTGCACTTACTGAGCCATTAGCTGGTAGTGATGCTACATCAATTAGCTCAATTGGTAGACTCTTTAAAGCTAAAGATGGCTCACTTGAAATATCCTTAGATTTTGATAAACGCTATATTACACTAGGGTCAGTTGCAACTGTTTTAGGTTTAGCATTTGTTCTAAGGGACCCTGATAATCTTTTAGGTCGTGGTGAAGATTTAGGTATCACTTTTGCACTTGTTGCGTCAGATAAAAAAGGCTTAGATCAAGGTAAAAGACATGATCCACTTGGTGTTCCTTTTATAAATTCTCCTGTTAGAGGTAAAGATGTAATCATTAGTATTGATGATATTATTGGTGGTAAAAAAGGTATTGGTGAGGGTTGGAAAATGCTTATGGAATCATTATCTGTTGGTCGTGGTATCTCACTTCCTTCTACTGGTAGTGGTGGTATAAAACTTACTGCAAGAGTTGCTGGTGCATATACTATGATTCGTGAGCAGTTTGGTATACCTGTAGCTAGATTTGAGGGTATTAAGTATGAGTTAGCTCAGATGGCAGGTTTTGCATATATGATGGATGCAGCTCGTATATATACTATCGGTGCTATTGATAATGGTAAAAAGCCAGCAGTTGTAAATGCTGTAATGAAGTATCATGCAACTGAAATTTTTCGTGATGTTGTAAATAGTGGTATGGATGTACTTGGTGGTGCAGGTATTATTTTAGGTAAGAAAAACTTAATTGGTCATGCTTATATGGGAGCACCTATTGCTATTACTGTTGAGGGTGCAAATATTATGACACGTACACTTATCCAGTTTGGTCAGGGTGTTATCCGTTGTCATCCATACGCATATGAAGAGATAGAAGCCCTAGAGCGTGGAGATAATGAAGCTTTTGATAATTACTTTTGGAAACATGTAGGTTTTACATTTACAAATGCAACTAGAATGTGTATATTATCATTAACTCGTGGTTATGCACATGTTCCTCATACTAGTGGAATTTTAGCTCATTATGAGCGTAAGTTAGCTTGGTCTAGTGCTACATTTGCCTTTTTAACTGATTTGGTTATGGCATATTATGGTGGTGGATTTAAACAAAAAGAGATGTTAAGTGCAAGATTTGGAGATCTTCTTTCATGGATTTATCTTCTTATGGCTACTATGAGACGCTTTGAAGCTGAGGGTAGAAAAAAAGAGGATGAAGTCTATCTTAAATGGGTTGGAGATTATGCACTTCACCAAATACAAACATCATTTGAAGAGATTTTTGCAAACTTAGGTAGTGGACCAGTTAGATGGTTTTTTAATGGGCCAGTGAGATGGTTTGCAAGAATAAACTCTATAGGAAAATTACCATCAGATGATGTATATAAAAAAGTGAGTGATAAACTTTTAACTCCTGGAGATGTTCGTGATGACTTAACAGAAGGTATTTACTTACCAGATGCAGAACATGAAAGCTTATATAAGATAGAGAAAACTTTACTAAAAATAAAAGCCATCTTACCTATAAAAGCAAGAATTAAAGTTGCTATAAAAGCTGCAAAACTTAAAAAAGCTCCAAAGTATGAGTTATATAAAGCTGCACTAGATATTGATGTTATTACAAAAGAGGAATACAAAGAGTTAGTCTCAACTGAAAAAGAATCTGAAGATATTATTCAAGTTGATGAATATACAGATAAGGATTATTTGAGTAGGAAGTGTTAAGTGGGTAGTTTTTTATATAACTCAACTGGCTTTATGCTAAAAGTTATTGATACTATATTAAAATCAAATATTCGTATTCACGGCAGTGAAAACATAGATAAAAAGTCACCTACACTTTTTGTTGCAAATCACTTTACCAGATTTGAAACATTAATTATGCCATTTGCTATAAATAGAGAAACAGATCAAAAAACTCGTTCTTTAGCACATGAGTCTATATTTGTAGGACTTTTAGCTAATTACCTTGAGAATGTTGGTACTCTCTCTACTGCAGATAAAGATAGAAATGAGATTATCATTGGTGATTTGATGGTTGGTAAAGAAAACTGGCTTATATATCCAGAAGGTATGATGGTTAAAAATAAACATATTACCAAAGAGAATGAATTTATGCTTCATACGCCAGAGAGATCAGGTCCTGTTCATACTGGTGCAGCAGTTATGGCACTAGCTTCACAAATGTTAAAAAATGAGCTTAGAACTGCTATGAAGAATGGAGATATTAAGCGTGTTGAAGAGATTAAAAGTACTTATTTTTTAGGAGATAAAGAGCTTTCTTATCACTCTACAGTAATAGTTCCAGTAAATATATCATACACTCCTATAAGACCAGGTTCAAATGCAATGATGAAGATGGTATCACTTTTTAGTGGTGATAAAGAGTTACCAAATATAATGGAAGAGTTAGAGATAGAGGGGAATATACTTTCAAATGCTCAAGTACATATTTATTTTGACAAACCTATAGATATGGCAAGTTATATTCATCATGCTAAACAAGATATGCAAATAAGTAAAATTGAAGATAAAAAAATTCAACATGAAGAGATAGTAAAAAAATTTCGTAAACACTTAACTACAATTTTTATGGATTCTATCTATAAAAACGTGTTCTTAAATTTTGATCATATTTTTATAGCTACTCTAAAACACTGTACTCATACGCATGTTACAAAACAACAATTAAGAAGGTATATGTTTTTAGTTGCTGGAGATATAGAAGAGTTGGATGTTTTTAGAATGGATGATAGTGTGCGTCAAGAAATATTGCAAATTTTGACAAAAGATAAACATGCACTTTTTGAAGAAGTTTTAAGATTAGCAATTGAGCAAAAAATACTTACACGCATAAAATCTGGTTATTATATTATAAACCCTAAAGTACTTATAGATGATTACAGTTTTCATAGTATTCGTATAAAAAATACTTTAAAAGTTGTATATAATGAAATAGCTATGCTGGATACACTTCAAGATTCTATAAAAACTACAATGAGGCAAAAACATCCAGAAATAGTTGAAGAGATACTTTATAGACTTTATCGTCGTGACTTAGATATATTTAAAAAAGATTATAGTAAATTTTACTCAGTAATAGGCTCTAAACCAAAAGAGATAGGATCCCCATTTTTATTATACAAGCCTGAATATACAACAGGAATAGTTTTTTCTCACGGTTATAACTCTGCACCAGAGGAGATTAGGGCTCTTGGTGAATATGTACATGCTCAAGGATATAATTTTTACGGTGTTCGCTTAAAAGGTCATGGAACTATGCCTGAGGATTTAAGAGATACGAAGTATGAACAGTGGTATGAATCATTTAACTTGGGTTATGCTGCTTTGCGTCAAGTAAGTAAGCGAATTTTTATAGGAGGTTTTTCTACTGGTGGGCTTATTGCATTACTTGCAGCCTCACGTAAACTAGAACAGGTTGATGGTGTTTTATGTATAAATTCTGCTATGAAACTTAATGATATTAGAGTGCGTTATGTTGTTCCAACTGTGGATGCTTTAAATGACTTCTTAGCAGTATTTAATGCAAATATTGAGTATGTTGAAAATGATGCAGAAAATCCACATATAAATTATGCAAGAAATTATCTAAAATCAATTGTACAACTTCGTAATCTTATGGATTTATCGTTTAAGGGACTTGAGAGTATTACTGCACCAACCTTAGTTATACAAGGTGATGAAGATCCAGTAGTTGATCCAAAAAGTGGACCACTCATTATGGAACATATAAAATCAGAGCATAAAGAGTTATTTACACCTCACTCAACAAGACATGTTGCAATAATTGGAGATGGAAGTGAAGATATCTTTAAAAAAGTTGTTGAGTTTATAAAAAAGATAGAGAATGATACTCCTAAACGAAGAGAAAATGATAAATAACTATTTTAGTAATTTATACTTTTATTAAATTCATTTAAACATTTGTTAGCCGCTAATTGAAGTTCACTTTTAAGTATTTTTGCATTGTTTTCTAAAAATTCACTATATGGTGGAGCAGTTTTAATATTTTCTGGAATACTTGAACAATCTCTCTTGGCAATTATATTACCATTTTTTGTATTTATAAGTCTTAATTTAGCGTGATAAATAATTTTATAAACATTCCAATCCCATTTAAAATAAGTTAATTTCCATTTAGTTGTTCTGATGTCTAAAATATAATCTTTGTTGCTATATTTGTTGATTAAAGTAGCATAATCATAACTTAGCTCTGAATCTTCATTGAGCTCTACATTAAAAGATGCTTTTGTTGATAGTGTATTAATAAAATTTTTCTTGATATAGTGTGCAGGATCTTCTATATTATAATCTTTGATAATTTTGTTTCCTTCATGAATCATCATCTCTTCAGCCATTCTACCAAGTATTACAGAGTCAGTTGTTTTTGCTATAAAATCAAGTTCTTGGCCTAAAGTAACAACAATAGTTTTACCGTTCATTTGGGTAAGGTCATTTTTTGCTATTTTTATATTTTTTGTACCACCACAACCTGTAAATAAAAGTATAATTATAGAAATAAAAAATAAATTTTTCACTAAAATCCTTTAAATTATTTTTAGTAGTTTATCTGTTTTTCTAAGCTTAATGCACCATCAAAAAGTGTTTGTTCATCATAAGCTTTAGCTATTAGTTGTAGTCCTACAGGCATTCCATTTTTAGATTTATTTATTGGAAGACAAAGAGCAGGTAATCCAGCTAGGTTTACACTAATAGAGTATAAGTCACTAAGGTACATATCCATAGGATTTTTAAGTTCACCAAATTTAGGGGCAATTCCTGGAGCAATTGGTGAAAGGATTAAATCTACATCTTTAAATATTGCATCATATTGATCTTTGATGATATGTCTAGTTTTTTGTGCTTTTACATAATAAGCTTCATAATATCCACTTGATAATACAAAGTTTCCAAGAAGAATACGACGCTTTACTTCATCTCCAAAACCTTCGCTACGAGTCTTGATATAAGTATCTTGAAGATTTGTACCAGTTACACGATTTCCATAACGCATACCATCATATCTAGCTAGATTTGTAGTAGCTTCAGCAGTTGCAGTTATATAATAAGCTGAGATATCAAACTTAGCATCCATTAACTCACTTTCAACTATCTCATGACCTTGTGCTTTGAGAGCCTCTATAGCTTCTGAGTAAGCTTTTTTCACATCATCACTAGCATCTAGTATATGTTTAGGAAGTATTGCGATTTTTAGCTTTCTTGTAGCATTTAGTTTATCAGATACCTTATCATTCTTATCTGCACTTGTTGAATCTTTTTCATCATGTCCACTAATGATGTCATACAAAATTGCAGCATCTTCAACATTTTGAGTCATTGGACCAATTTGGTCAAGTGAGGAAGCATAAGCACCTAAGCCATAACGACTTACACGCCCGTAAGTTGGCTTCATTCCAACTATTCCACAAAAAGAAGCAGGTTGACGGATAGAACCACCAGTATCACTTCCTAGAGCTGCAATAGCTAAACCAGCACCAACAGCAGCAGCAGAACCACCAGAACTTCCACCTGGAACATATTCACTATTATGAGGGTTTTGTGTCTTGCCGTAAAAGCTAGATTCAGTTGTAGAACCCATAGCAAACTCATCCATATTTGTTCTACCAAAAGGACTTAGACCAGCACTAGACATCTTTTGGATAACTGTAGCATTATAAGGTGCAATATATCCTTGAAGAATATTAGAACCCGATGTAACAGACCAATCTTTTACTTGAATATTATCTTTTATAGCTATTGGTACACCATCACCAACATTGTTAATATCAATATAAGCGTTTAATTCAGGTTTTGCTTCAATTTTTGCTTTTAGTTCATCTTTAAATTTGTTTAGTTCATCTTTGTCTAGTTTTAGAGCTTCTTTGAGGGTAATCACAAAATTTCCTGTATTTATAAAATTATTTAAGTATTATATCAAAATGTGCTTATACTTCATTTCTCTAACCCTAAAAGTTGTTTTTTAGCATTTAAACCACCAGCATAACCAGTTAACTTTCCGTTAGAGCCAATGATACGATGACAAGGAATAATTATGCTTATAGCATTTGCTCCATTTGCATTAGCAACAGCTCTTACAGCTTTTTCATTTTCTATATCCTTTGAGAGTTGTAGATATGAAGATGTTGTCCCATAGGGTACTTTTATTAAAGCTTTCCATACACTTATTTGAAAAGGTGTCCCTAGTATTAAAAGTGGAATATCAAACTTTTTTCTCTCTAAGTTAAAATACTCTTCAAGTTCAGTTATAGTGTTTTGTATAACTTTGCTATCTTGATTTATAAATGTAGCATTTAGATTTTTTGTAATTCTGTTATCAATTGATTTTCTCATTTTTCTATGCTTCCAATCAAGCATACAAAGTTTATCTTCATATGAACCTATTATAAGCTCACCGTATTTTGTATTATGATGTTGAATATTTATTTTATTCATTTTTCCACTCTAAAAGGTCGGTTTTTAATTCTTGTGCATTACTTGCTCTTAAGTATATATATTGCCCATTATGAAGTAAAATTTTTACAAGAGGCTTATAAAATAAAAATGACCAACCCGCAGTATGTATGAAATTTTTTAGATTAAAAGGCTTAATTTCTATATCTACTATCTGATCTTTGTCTATATGCTTTATAGCCCCGCCAACAAGATTTAGTCTCTCTTTGGTGATATCTATACGAACAAAATAATTTTTAAATACAACAGTTAATAAAAGTATGATGATTATGTATAGCCAAATGGAACTACATATATAGTAAATATAAAATTTTAAAGGTTCTAAAGTTTCAAAATAATATATGTTATTAAATATGAGTAATGAAAAAAGATACTCACTCCAACCACTTATAAATGCTGCGATTAAAAATATAATGACAAAAAATAAAAATGAAAAAAATCTATTTGATAACCTTCTAGAAAATTTGATATCTCTAAGGGTATAAAGTGCATCTTTTTTTACAAAAAATAGTTTATGCGCTTTAAAATAAATAATAAACATTAAAATGATAGAAATTAAGCCAAGTACCATAAAATCATAAGGGAAAAAATAGTAATCATAACTTAAAATTTTATAACTATTTTCAGGTAAAAAACTGTTGCTAATTACTTGTTGAAAATCTTCAATTGATATAGATTTGAAAATCTCATAAGGAGTTTTATCATAAATATTTTGGTGTGTATGTAGATACTCTTGTGCTGATATCAAGTTAAGTAAAGTACCACTGTCATGTTCGAGAGTTGAGTAGTATAAAGAAGAGGTTTTTAAAGCTTCTTGTATCTCTGAAGTGGGTATTTTTTTTTGATCTTGTTGTATTTTATTTTGAACTTCTACTAAATTACTTTGGAACTCATTGTGAAGAGAACTAAATGACACACCTATTGTTGATGCATTTCTAACTCTATTATAATATTGTGAGACTGAATAAGTTTGACCTAGTTTGTTTCTTAGAAGTTGTTGCATTTTACTTGCTAAATTTTCACTATATGCATTTAATATGAGGTACTCTTTATAATTATTTAAAATAAATTTAGTCCCTACAACCGCGTAGTTTTTTGTAGCGATTCCTGTATTAAAAAATCTATATGGTTTTTGATTTAATACTGCATCATATTCTAACTCTTGTGCTTTTTTTATACCTTTTTTTGTAACACTTCCATATTTTTCTTTTATCAATGACATCATCTCTTTATCATCAAAATTACCTGCAACTTTAAGTGTCATGTTTTTTGGATAATAATACTCATCGTAAAACTTCATAACCTCTTCTAGGGTAAAGTCATAATTATTTTTCTTAAAGTAGTATTGTGATGCTATATCTTTCTCTTTTTTCATACCAAAACTATTGTAGTATGAATCACTTGTGTCAGGGAAAAGTGTTCCAATGGATGTAAAGAGTTTTGAGATGGTGTTTGTATATTTTTCAAACCCTTGTAATTCACCTATCTCAGTTTGTAATGCTCGTTTTTCAATCTCTAAATCTTCCTCATTTACCTGTTTATCAAACAACATTTGAGAAAAAGTATCTACAAGCCAGTAAGATTTATCACTATCTATAGTTGCAAGATACTCCGTTTTATACCTTCCTGTTCGTCCATTTATATAAGTAGCACCTTCCTCTTTTACATAATCCAAATAATCTTTATGTGGAATTCTTTGATCTCTAAAAATTATATGCTCTGTTAAGTGAGCTATCCCACTATTTTCTTTGTTCTCAACATCCATTCCAGTAGCAACACTAACTATTACCTGAGTTGTCTCAGCTAATTTATCACTAAGTAGATAAACCTTTAACCCGTTATCTAGTTGTTCATATTTGATATTTTTATAAGGGTCATCTTGTGCAAGTGAGAGAAGAGGTAAAAGTAAAAATAGTAAGAATAAGTAGTGTTTCATATAATATCCATATATTAGTATTGGTTATTATAGATAATTATTGTAAATAAGGAGAATAATTGTTAATCTCTATCTTTCCAATAGTTTGGTTTTCTATTGAGTTGCATAATTGCTAAGATTATTATTTTAGTATCTTTTTGATAGTAGATTACTCCAAAAGGAAATCTATTGGTTAAACATCTTCTTATCTCTCCGTCAAGCTTTTGCCAAGCATTTGGAAATTTTAATACTCTTTGAATAGTTTGATGAACTTCGTAGGCAAACTCTGAACCAAGATTTACTTTACACTCTTCATAATAATCAACAGAGGCATTTAACTCAGCTATAGCATCAGGATGAAATAAGTATGTCATTTAAGAGTTTAGTTTTTTAGCAATATCTTTAAAAACTTCATCTCCCTCTACTAAATTTATAGAGTTAGATTCAATCTCATTTTTTCTTTTGTTAACTTCTTCTATCCATAACTTATCAATAGAAGCATTTGAAGGATTTATACTAGCTAATATTTTATCAACAATTTTAGTTTTTATGTCAATAGGTAAAATATCTATCTCATCAAATAATTGTTCTTGTTTTAAAGCTAGCATAATAAACTCCTTAATATATATGATAATTATAGCAAAAGTATTAGAATAGCTTACTTTCTGAAGTGAAGTTTTATATTTTTAAATAATTGTATTTATTTTTAGAGTTTGCGAGAAGATTTATAAGTTTTTTTATATTTTATAATAATTATTAAAATAAACATTATTAAAAAAAGAAAAGTAAATATATTAAGTTCTTCATTATAGAAAATATATTTATGTATATTTTCTATAAATATATAAAAAAGACCAATAGTAGTTGCTATTAAAAAATCATTAAAATAATCTTTATCAAATGATTCTTTAGATTTATTGAATTTTAATGATAAACCAAAAAAATAAAATAAAAGAGAAGTAAAAAAGATTAGATATGCATATCCTGTATTATTGTTTAGATTAAGTAATCCAATTATTGTTCCTCCTGAGTATAAACCTACAGAAGCTATATAAATTTCTTTTGAATATTTTTTTGATTTTTTAGAAATTTTAAAATTGGAAATAATATTCATTAAAGATAATATTTTAGTATCAATCATTTTTTGAAAATCTAGTAAAAATGAATATGCAAATAATATACCAATAAGTTTTAGTACTATAAAATAATAAAAAATTATAAATACAATATATCTTTCCATAAAATAATCACTTAAAATTAATTTTTTACTTAAACCTCTTAACCAAAAAAATTCCAATCCCAACAAGAACAAATATCATAGATATAGTTACTATGATAAAAGAGCTTTCAACGGGTTGTGAGAAATCAGGCATTTACTACTCTGTCACATCTTACACATATTGAGTCTTCATCTTCTGCTTGGTATTTCCAACATCTTGGACATTTTGCTTTAGTTGCTTTAGCTATTACAAAGATATCACTATCAACTTCAAATTTGCCAAGTTCTTGTGTTACTTCACCACTTGTAACACCAGAAACTACAAACCAGTCTTCAACTTCAGTTTTATCCATACCTAGAGCAGTTGTAGATTCAGTATATAAAACTAACTCTAGTGCACTTTTTATGATTTTTTCTTTTTTAAGTCCATCAACAACACTACCAAAACCATCTCTTGCTTTAAGCATATACTCTGCGTTAAAGTTTAACTCAACTGAGCTTATCTCTTGGTAAACTAAATCAAAAATATCATCTGCATCACCTTTGATGATAGATGGAGCATTTTCTATAATTTCATCTGCTGTATAAGTTAAAATCGGTGCAACTAAAACTAAAAGTGACTTAGTCATAATAGCCATAGCACTTTGAGAAGAGTTTCTTTTTGCATCATTTAACCCATCACAATATAGTGAATCTTTAGTGATGTCGATGTAAATACCACTAAGCTCATTAACGATGAAGTTATTTAGTAAGCTCATACCATGAACTAAGTTGTACTCAGAAAATGATTTGTGAACTTCGTTAAATACATCTCTAGCAACACTAAGTATCCATTTATCAAGCTCACCCATCTCACTTAATGGAGTTAAAGTTTCTAGGTCGTTAATATTTGCAAGCATAATTCTAAAAGTATTTCTTAGTTTACGATAGTTTTCAGATGTTTGT
>JAFLJV010000018.1 GCA_022712845.1 Sulfurimonas sp.
AAAACCACTTAAACAAACTTCTGGTGCTACTATTAAAGATTTGACAGGTGCTTCATTTATGTGTGATAAAAGTATTTGTAAGTTGCTATTGTAATCAGTAGTTGTATCAAAGAGAAGTGAGCGGAGCTTATACTCCCTCACTTTAGAAGTCATCATCAAAACTAAGACTACCTTTTGAATAGTTTGCAACTGTTCCTTCAAAAAAGTTAGTTTTTTGATCATTAAATTTTGAAAAATCATCAACCCATTTAATGGGATTATCTACATTATAAAGTTTTTCAAATCCAACGGCTTCAAGTCTATCATCAGCTAAAAACTGAATATACTGCTCAACTATATCATCTGTAAGACCTAAAATTTGTCCTTGAGTGATATATTTACCCCAATCACTCTCAAGCTTTACAGCTTGTTTAAACATCTCTATAACCTCTTCTTTTAGTTTATCTGTAAAAAGATCTGGTCTTTCTTTTCTAAGAGTATTTATAAGATTTTGAAAAAGAACTAAGTGAGTAACTTCATCTCTTTGGATAAATCTAATCATCTGAGCTGAACCTAACATTTTTCCAGAGCGAGCAAGCGTATAAAGATAAGCAAAACCACAATAAAAATAGATTCCTTCTAAGATTTGATTTGCAAAACAAGCTTTTAAGAAGTTATGTTCAGTTGGATTAGTTGATAGCTCTTCATATACACTAGCAATTGCATCATTTTTACTCTTTAACATCATGTCAGTTCGCCATAGTTCATAAATCTCTTCAGAGTTTGTTGAGATAGTATCAACCATAACAGCGTATGACTGTGAATGAAGAGCCTCTTCAAATGATTGGCGAACAAGAATTAAATTTATCTCAGGAGAAGTAACATAAGGGTTTACATTATCAATTAAGTTATTTGTTTGAAGTGAGTCCATAAAAATAAGTTGTGAAAGTGCTTTATCATAAGCAGTTTTTTCAGCTTGAGTGATATTTTTATAATCATTTACATCCCTAGTCATATCAACCTCTTTTGGAAACCAAGTGTTATTTAACATCACTTCCCAAAGATTATAAGCCCACTGATACTTAATGTTGTTTAACTCAAATATACCTGTAGGATCACCACCAAATATTTTTCTATCATTTACGTGTTCTGTTGATTCAGGATTATATATTTTTTTTCTCTTCATTATTCACTCCAAAAATTTAGTTTTTGATTATATCTATAAGTTTATTTTATTATCATAAAATCACTATCTTTAAATAAGAAGTATAAAGATAATATTAATATTTTCTCTGATAAACTGTTATATTTTAATTTAAAGGGTTAAAATGAATATATTTAATAAGTTTCCAATATCTAGAGATGAGTTTAATAATTTAAAAGAACACTCAGATAGCTTAGTAGTTCAAAACCAGACTCTTCATAATAGAATAAGTGAGCTTGAAGAGTTAGTATCTCAAAATGAAAACAAAGAAATTGATACCATATCAGATACTCTTATAAAAATGCAAAATAAAAATTTAAAAGTAAATATTGCAGATGTTACTAAAAATATTGCAGAATCGGTAAGTACCTCTGAAGAAAATCTAAATAAAGCTGGTGAATTACTTCAAACCATAGTACAAACAACAGATAAAACAACCCAAATTGCATCAACACTTGACATATTAAGTGAATTATCAACTGAATCAATGAATACCGTAGGTGGATTGGAAGAAAGAACAAATGATATAGTAACAATTTTAGCACTTATTAAAGATATTAGCGATCAAACAAATCTATTGGCACTAAATGCTGCTATTGAAGCAGCAAGAGCAGGAGAACATGGTAGAGGTTTCGCTGTAGTTGCCGATGAAGTTAGAAAACTTGCAGATAGAACTGATAAAGCAGTAAGTGAGATAAATATTTCACTTCAATCAATGAAACAAGATGTAAGTGGAATATCTGATCAATCTCAAAATATTAAAAATAATATAACTGACTCAAACACTCTAATTGATGAATTAAATGAAACCTTGGAGCAAAGTTCTGCTCAAATACAAAGTTACTTTACAAGTATGCGATTTACAACAGATACTACTTTTATGTCTCTAGCCAAATTAGATCATATTTTATGGAAAGTAAATACCTACTTCTCAGCATCTACAAAAAAAGAAGAATTTAAATTTGTCGATCATCATAACTGCCGTTTAGGTAAGTGGTACTATGAAGAAAGAGGTAAAAAAGATTTTTCTAAAACTCCAAGCTATAAATTATTGGAAAAACCACATGCCATAATACATAACAATACACAAAAAGTTTTTGATTTAATGACTACAGAAGATACAGATGCTTTGATAGACGCTTTTGATGAGATGGAAAAAGGAAGTGATGAAGTATTTAAAATATTAGACCAAATGCTTCATGATAAAGATTAAAATAACTTTATAAATAAATTAATAAAATATACTATATCCTTATACAATTATCCTTATGTATAATTATGCAAATTAAACTTATAAGGAGAGTAGTATGAAATTTATTTTAACTTTCATACTACTAATAACTACAATGAATGCAATGGATTTAGAACCTTGGGTGAATGAAATAAAACAACTTAGCGATGAAGAGAAACATGTAATAATAGACAAGGGTACACAAAGACCTTTTGTTGGTAAGTATACTAACGAAAAATCAAATGGTATATATACATGTAAACTTTGTAATACTCCACTTTATGATTCAAGTGATAAGTTTGACTCATCTTGTGGATGGCCAAGTTTTGATGATGCGATAGATGGAGCAGTTAAAAGAATTCTTGATGAAGATGGAAGACGTATAGAGATAGTTTGTGCAAACTGTGGTGGACATCTTGGTCATGTTTTTGAAGGTGAAGGCTATACAGCAAAAAATATAAGACATTGTGTAAACTCTATCTCATTAAAGCTTACTAAAAAACCAGATATTAAAGATGAAAAGCTTTCTCGTGCTTATTTTGCAGGTGGATGTTTTTGGGGAGTTGAGTATTACTTAGAAAAACTAGATGGTGTAAAAGAGGTAAGTTCTGGTTTTATGGGTGGTCATGTAAAAAATCCAAGTTATTATGAAGTAGTTCGCACAGATACAGGTCACTTAGAGGCTGTTGAAGTTATTTATGATGCAAGTGAAATATCTTACAAAAAAATAGCAAGAACATTTTTTGAGATTCATGATCCAACACAAACTAATGGTCAAGGACCAGATATTGGGTCTCAATATCTATCAGCAGTTTTTACAAATAATGAAAGTGAAAAAAACAGTATCCGCTCTCTTATGGAAGAACTTTACGAAAATGGTTTTGATGTAGCTACAAAAATACTTAAACAAGATGTGTTTTATAAAGCTGATGAAGATCATCAAAATTATTATAATAAAAAAGGGTCTAGGCCCTACTGTCACGGATATGTAAAAAGATTTTAAAAGAGTATTTATATACTCTTTTTACTCTACATTTTCTTCATTATAGTTTCCAACAGACTTATCTAAAGACTCAACCATATCATTTTTCCAATCAGTTGCACTATCCCCTGTTTCATGAGTGTAAACAACATAAATACCAATTATTATCATAATTGCTGCAAGAAAAGTATTATTTGTTCGATTAAAAGTAAAAGCAAGTAATGCTAAAAGTATTAAAGAAGCTGGGTATAAAAATCCATCCATTTATATATCCTTTTATTAATTGTTCAATTGTAAAAGTATAACATAGTTAATAAATTGCTATTTTTTAAGTAAGAAAAGATAAAAATAGTCTTTATATATTTTAAATATATAAAGACTTAAGATAGATTATTTAGGAATTTTACGAGACTCTCTTTTTCTCTCATTTTCTGTTAAGAATCTTTTACGGATTCTGATTGATTTTGGAGTAACTTCTAAAAGCTCATCATCTTCAATCCATTCTAATCCACGCTCTAACGACATGTTTCTAAATGGAATAAGCTTGATAGCTTCATCAGCACCAGAACTACGAACATTTGATTGAGCTTTACCTTTAATAGGGTTAACAACTAAATCGTTTGAACGAGAATGCTCACCAATAATCATACCCTCATAAACTTTAGTCTGAACACCGATAAAAAGAACACCACGGTCTTGGATACTAAATAAAGAGAATGCTAAAGTTTCACCAGCAGTCATAGATGTTAAAGCACCATATGAGCGAGATTCAACTGAACCAGAATAAGGACGAAATTCTAAAAAAGAGTGATTCATAATCCCCTCACCTTTAGTATCTGTTAAAAACTGACCACGAAAACCGATTAATGCACGAGCTGGAATTTCAAACTCTATTCTTTGAAAACCTTGACCCATTGGTAGCATTGATTTCATCTCAGCTTTTCTTTTACCAAGACGCTCAATAACACCACCAGATAAATCTTCAGGAACATCAATAACTAAATGCTCAAATGGCTCACACTTAACACCCTCAATCTCTTTAACAATAACTTCTGGACGAGAGATACTAAATTCATAATCTTCACGACGCATATTTTCAGCAAGAATTGTAATTTGAAGCTCACCACGACCTGAAACTTTAAATTTACCCTCACCAACTGTATCAAGCTGCATTGCAACATTTGTTGTCATTTCAGTTTCAAGACGAGCACGAAGTTTGTTTGAAGTAACATGTTTACCTTCTTGACCTGCGAGTGGTGAATCATTAACAGCAAACACAACCGTAAGAGTTGGCTCTTCAATATGCATTGGGTCTAATGCTACAGGGTTAACAGGATCACAAACAGTATCTCCAACATCAACTGTCTCCATACCAGCAAATGCAACAATATCGCCAGCTTCTGCTTGTTCAATTTCCATACGATTAAGACCATAGAAACCGATCAGTTTAGAAATTTTACCTTTTACTAATTCACCATCTGCTTTTGCAAGCATAATATTATCACCTTTATTTACAATACCGTTAAAAATTCTAGAAATTCCTATTTTACCAACATAGTTATCGTAATCAAGTGTAAATACTTGAGCTTGAAGATGATTCTCAGCAGAACCTTCTGGTTCAGGAACATCATTAATAATAGCTTCAAAAATACACTTAAAATCTCCATCAGGATCAGCCATATCCATTTTTGCAATACCATCACGAGCAGCAGCATAGATAATTGGAAAATCTTGTTGATCATCAGTAGCACCCATATCTGCAAAAAGGTCAAACATTTCATCAACAACTCTATCTGGATCAGCAGAGTCTTTATCGATTTTATTGATAACAACAATTGGTTTTTTTCCAAGTGCTAACATCTTTTTAACAACAAACTTAGTTTGAGGCATAACACCTTCATAAGCATCAACGAGTACTAAAACACCATCAACCATTTTAAGAACACGCTCAACCTCTCCACCAAAATCAGCGTGACCTGGAGTATCGATAATGTTAATCTTGTGATCTTTATAACGGATAGCTGTATTTTTTGAAAGAATAGTAATTCCTCTTTCTCTTTCTAAATCATTTGAATCCATTGCTCTTTCATCATGTTGCTCATGAGCTCCAAATGTACCAGACTGTTCTAGTAGTCCATCAACCAATGTAGTCTTTCCATGATCAACGTGAGCGATAACGGCAATATTTCTAATTTTTTGCATATAGTTTCCTTATTAAGTTTTATGTATAATAGTAAAACTTGAGGGTAAAAATTTTCGCGATTATACCCAAATAAATATTATAATGACGTAAAAGTAATGATATACTTATAACAATATTTAGATAATAGGTAATAAAGTAAAAATATGATTGAGTATCCAAAAGAATTAGATAAAATTTTTAATAAACTACAAAACTATAGTTCAAAAATTATAATAGTTGGTGGATTTGTAAGAGATTCATTGCTCGGCATAAAATCTAAAGATATAGATATTGAAGTTTATGGAATCAAATCATTTAAAAAATTAGAAGATATTTTAAAAGAGTTTGGAGATGTTAATAGTGTTGGAAAAAGCTTTGGCGTTTGCAAATTAGTTTTCAAAAATTATGATTTAGATTTTTCACTTCCAAGAAGTGATAATAAAACTCATGCTGGTCACCGTGGCTTTGAAATTAATATTAACCCAAATTTAGATTTTAAAACTGCAACTTCAAGACGAGATTTTACTATTAATTCTATAGGTTATAATGTTATAAACAAAGAACTACAAGATCCATTTAATGGTATAGGTGATTTAAAAAATAGAATTCTAAAAGCGGTAGATGAGAAGAGCTTTATACAAGACCCTCTTAGAGTTTTAAGAGCTGCAGGGTTTTGTGCAAGATTTGAATTAAATATAGATGACAACCTTTTAATACTATGTAAAAAAATGATTTATAAAAATATGCTTGATGAATTACCAAAAGAGAGAATTTTTGGTGAGATTCAAAAACTATTTTTAAAAGCAAAAAAGCCATCTATCGGATTTAAATTATTAAAAAGCTTTGGTAGTGATATATATAATGAAAATATTTATCTTTTAGATAATATAAAATTAACAAAAAAATCTAAAACAAATATAGTCTTAATGTTAGCCGCACTCTGTCATAACTATAAAACAGATGATGCAATAGAGTTTATAGAAAAACTAAGTGATGAAAAAGATATTTTAAAAAGAGTACTACCTTTAATACAAAATCACCAAAAAATCAAAATAAAACTAAGTAATTATGAACTTTATAAACTAGCAACTGAAGTTAAAATTGAAGAGCTTTTAATTTTATGTCAAACTATCTATGGTAACAAAATATATAAAACTATAAATAGTATAAAAGAAAGAACTATAAAATTAAATATACTAAATAAAAAACTAATCCCTCTTTTAAGAGGTAAAGATATTTTAAAATTAGGACTTAAACCATCTCCAGAATTTTCAAAGATTCTAAATAGTGCTTATGAAGCTCAAATGAAAGGTGAGTTTAGTAATTATCTTAAAGCAAAAAAATGGTTAAAAAATTATTTAGCGACCCATTTTTGAGCTATCAATTTCTATAACAGTATGTACATTTCCACGAGGGTTATAATCAGCTATAACTTTCATATATTTAGGTTTTAATTTTCTATCAAGCACTTCATATATCTCATTTGCAGAGTTCTCATGTGATACATATTTATCTCTAAATGAGTTTATATATAATTTAATTGCTTTTAACTCTACAACCCACTCATTTGGTGTATATTCTAAGTAAATGGTTGCATAATCTGGATATCCACTTCTAGGGCAAAGACAAGAAAACTCAGGAAGAGTCATTTTGATAAGATAATCTCTTTTATGTTCATTTGGCCAAATTTCTAAATCTTTTTCTAAATCAAATTCATTAACAATTTTTTCACCATATTTCATTTTAATTCCTTAGTTATCCACTCGTAAATCTGCTAGATATTTACCTTGAACATAGTCAATTTTAAGTTCTTTAGATAGATTATATATCTCTTCATTTTCAACCATTTTAACCCATGTTTTAACACCTTTTTCATGTGCCATAACATTAAATCCACTAATTATATTTTTATATTTTTCTTTATTTATATCTTTTGTATAAAAACTATCAAATCTTACAATATCTACATCTAAATCTCTTAAATATAAAAAGCTAGTATGGATAGCACCTAGTCTATCAATAGCTATAATAATTCCCATATCTCTTAATGATTGTAAAATAGAATTGTATTTATCAATTCTTGAATAGTATTCATTTTCATCAAGTAAAAATATAACTCTATTTTTAGCGTTTGGATTTTTATCAAAAAGCTCTTTTACATTTCTAAAAAAGAATGAATTTCTTACGGAAGTTGGTGATATTGATATAGCAAAAACTTCTTCTTGTAAATCATTACATTTTTCTACAATATTTTTTAAAATAAGTAAATCATAATCAATCATCAATCTCAATTTATCTAAAATTTTCATATACTTTTTTTTATGAATAACTTTTTTTTCATCTATTTTCAATTTTATAAAACACTCTTTTATAGAATTATTATCATCTTGAAAAATATCTTGTGTCATAACAATAATATTTTCTATTTTAATTGCATTTATTACAAAAGATTCTAAATCACTTGGATCCATATCATCATCAAGATTTGCTATAGATTTAGAGTTTTTATTTTTATTTCTAAGATCAAAAAGATTTTCAATAAGATAATTAATATCTTTTGAAAGTGTTATATCATTTATTGCCCCTGACATTTGTATCTCTATATCATCTATCTTAAGTTCTTCACTTTTTAAATACATCAGTTCAATAATTGTTTTATATTTATCTTTATTACCTTTTAAACCTATTAAAAAATCACCACCTTTTACGTGCCCTATTGGGAAATTTTTTATACCTTTTTCTTCAAGATATTTAACAATCCACTTTGTAACTTCATATAGTATTTTATCTCCATTTTTCATACCATAACGATTATTTATTTTATTTAGGTTATCAATACTAATTAGTAAAAGTGTATATTCTTTAGTGTTTTGTGTTTCTTGTTTAAGGTATTTATATATATATTTTCTTGTAAATACTTTAGATACATCATCTGTTATTTTTGTATCAAAACCTTTATATATAAGATATAAAATAAAATATATACTAAAAACTAAAATTAATGTTGATTCAATATAAAAAGCATTATGTAAACCTTCTGGTATGGAAAAAAATGTATGTGAAATTAATGCTGCAACGAGAGCAAATATAGGAAGTACCATTCTAAGTGCTAACTTAAAACGATATTCTCTCTCTCTCTTTTGTGGTAGTAACATCTAAATTGTTAAACTTTATTTTAATTAGACATCAAGATGCTTAACATCTTTTGCATGTGTTTCTATATAGTTACGGCGAGGTTCAACTTCATCACCCATAAATAGAGTAAAAGTATCAGAAGCAAGTTCTCCATCTTCTATTTGAACTTGCAGAAGAACACGATTTTCAGGAGTCATTGTTGTTTCCCAAAGTTGATCAGGGTTCATCTCACCAAGGCCTTTATAACGCTGAATATAAGCACCTTTTTTAGCATATTCTTTAATATTTTCAAGCTCTACTACAATATCATCAGTAAAATTCAAATCCCACTCTTTAATTTTTCTATGAACAAATGAAGCCTCATTAAAGTGAGGAGCAGAAAAAAGTTCATCATTTATAAGTAGCTCTTCCATTCCATCTTTAGTTTGAACAAAAATATGGATAGAGTCTTCGGTTATACTTTTTGTTAAAATATTATTACCCATATTATTTAAAAAGCTTTCAACTTCTATATACATTTTATCTATATCAAGACCTATTAAATCAGGGTTTTCTATAAAGTGACGAATTAAATCTACTAGTGCATAACGACGCTCTAATGCTTCAAGTGAACCTCTATAATGATCAACCATTTTAAAATAACTTACTAAGTCATTATGTCCAACACCATCAACGCTTAAAGACTCTATTCCATTATCAATTAAAAAATCATTCATTTCACGATCATCTTTAAAGTAAATCTCTTTTTTACCTTTTTTATAACGGTAAAGTGGTGGCTGAGCTAAGTATAAGTATCCTTTTTCAACAACATCACGAAAATGTCTAAAGAAAAATGTAAGAAGTAAAGTTTGGATATGAGAACCATCAACATCAGCATCGGTCATGATGATAAGTTTGTGATAACGAAGTTTTTCCTCATTATACTCCTCACCAATTCCACAACCCATAGCTGTAATCATATTTGTAATCTCATCAGATTTTAAAATTTTTTCTAACCTTGCTTTTTCAACATTTAAAATCTTACCTTTAAGTGGTAAAATTGCTTGAAAAACTCTATCACGACCCATTTTTGCTGAACCTCCAGCAGAATCCCCTTCCACTAGATAAAGTTCACAGATACTAGGATCTTTACTTTGGCAATCAGCTAGTTTACCAGGTAGAGTTCCAACACTCATAGAATCTTTTCTACGAGTTAACTCTCTTGCTTTTTTAGCAGCCTCACGACCACGAGCAGCCATAAGAGCTTTAGAAACTATCGCTTTTGCTTCTATTGGATTTTCTTCAAAATATTTTGAAAGAAGTTCATAAGTTTGTCTTTGAACTAATGGTCTTACGTAAGTATTTCCAAGTTTTCCTTTTGTTTGACCTTCAAATTGTGGTTCTGGAACGCGAACAGAAACTATAGCTATAAGTCCCTCTTTAACATCATCACCAGAAATTTTTACATCTTTTTCTTTAACCGCACCATTTTTAGAATTATAATTTGATACAACACGAGTAAGACCAGCTCTAAAACCTGCTTCATGTGTTCCACCATTTGGAGTACGAATATTATTTACAAAAGATGCAAGTTTTTCTTCATAAGCATCATTATACATAAGTGCTATATCAAACTCTATATCTTCTATTTTAGCTGAGAATGAATAAACTGCTGCTACTTGAGTCTTCTTATTCATATCTGTGACATATTGAGCTATACCACCCTCAAAATGATAAGTTTGTGTTGTATCTGTTCTCTCATCTGTAAAAATAATAGTAATAAATGGATTTAAGTATGCTAATTCTTTAAAACGACGAGCTAAAAATTCATATTCAAAAGAAGTAATTTCTGTAAATATAGAAGCATCTGGAGAAAATTCTATAGTTGTACCAGTTTTACGAGTTTTACCTATAACTTTTATAGTTTCTTGAGGAATTCCCTCTTTAAAATCTTGCTCAAATATCTCTTTTTCTCTATAAATAGTCATTTTTAAATCAGATGAAAGAGCATTTACAACAGAAACACCAACACCATGAAGACCACCTGAAACTTTATAAGTATCTTTATCAAATTTACCACCAGCATGAAGAACCGTTAAAACTACAGTTGCAGCACTCATACCTTCAGTAGGATGCATATCAGTAGGAATACCACGACCATTATCAGATACTTTACAAGTTCCATTTTTTGTTAAAGTTATATTTATAGTATCACAATGACCAGCCATTGCCTCATCAATAGAGTTATCAATCACTTCATAAACTAAATGATGTAAACCTCTATGACCAGTATCTCCAATATACATACCCGGTCTTTTTCTAACAGCTTCAAGCCCTTTAAGAACCTTAATATTACTAGCACCGTAATTTTCCATTAAATTCTCCATTTATCTTTTGCATAATTTTAATAAAATATAGCATATTTATATAATTTAAGATATTTTATCCAATGTTTACTAAAAAAAAGTTTTATTATGATTATTGTAAAAAAGTGAATATAAAATTACTCTAAAAAAAAGTAATTTTATTTATAAATAAAATTATATAACTATTGGCATTACAACAGTTTGAAAATTATCTTCATTTAGTATAAATGGTAAATTTCCTTCATTAAGACCTAAATTAAATTCTGAAGAATTTATTATATTTAGAAAATCTAAAAGATATTTAGAATTTATTGCAATTACAAAAGGATCAGTAAAACCTGTTGGAAAATTTATTTCTGTTTTTGCTTCAATATTATCATCACTTAATGATTCAAAGCTAATTAAATTATTTAAAAAAGTTATTTTTACATCTGTTGATATAGTTGTTATCTGTTTTATAGATTCAATCATAAGTGCTTTTGGAAGTGTTAAATTATTTGATATATTTTTAGGAATAATTCTTGAATATTCAGGAAATTTACCATTTATAAGTTTTGTAAAAAATGTATATTGACTTGAATGAATTATTAAATTTGTTTCATCATAATAAAGTTCAATATCATCAAAAAATAGTTTTTGAATCTCAACAATAGCTTTTTTTGGAACTATAATAGAAAGTTCTTTATCACTTGTATTTTTAATATTTACAACTGCTAATCTTCTTGTATCAGTAGAAGCGAAATTTATATAATCTTTTTTGATATCAATAAGAGCACCATTTAATTCAAATTTAGGATTATTTGTATCTATAGATGGTGTTATTTTTTTAAGAGATTCTATAAGTGAGTGAGAATCAATAGATATACGAGCCTTACCTTCATAAGAAGGAAATTCAGGAAATTCATTATAAGAAAAAGTTGGTAATTTAAAATTAGAAAAAGATTGAGAAATATATAACATATCGTTTTTAACTTCTAAAGAAATTTCACCATCTTTTAAAATTCTAATAATGTCTAATAATTTCTTACCATTAGAAGTGATACAACCATTTCCAACAATATGTAAATTATCAGTAGATACTAAAAAACCTATTTCATTATCAGTAGCTTTTAGGGTTAGTTTAGAGTTTGA
>JAFLJV010000233.1 GCA_022712845.1 Sulfurimonas sp.
GATGGAACACCAAGTGGATTTAAACAAACATCAACACTTCTTCCATCTTCCATATATGGCATATCAACTTCTGGAACGATAATAGAAACAATACCTTTATTTCCATGACGACCTGCCATCTTGTCACCAACTTTTAGTTGACGTTTTGTAGCAATATAAATTTTTACATATTTAACAACACCATTTGGAAGAATGTCATCTTTTTCTAAGATAGTAAGTTTCTCTTCATGCTCATCACGAAAAAGTCTTTTCTCTTTTTGAAAGTAGTTTTTAGTTTTATTGTACTCAGCTTGAATATTTTCAGAAAAAGATTTAATAATTGCATTCATCGCAAAACGATTAACTTCAACTAAATCATCACCATTAATAATTTCACCCACTTTATATTGAGTTTCAGCAATCTTAATATCTGCTATTAAAGCCTCTTTTGTAAGAAGTTTAGTAACTCTTAACATTTCCTCTTTATCAATCATAAGAAGTCTGTCATAATGCTCACGTTCTAAATAATCACGCTCCTCTTTTTCAAGCTCTAATGCACGAGGATCTTTGTCATAACCTTTTTTAGTAAAGATTTTAACATCAACTACAACACCCTCCATACTTGGAGGACAATAAAGTGATTTATTTATAACATGACCAGCTTTTTCACCAAAAATTGCACGAAGTAGGCGCTCTTCTGGTGTTGGTTTAACTTCACCTTTTGGTGAAACTTTACCAACTAAAATCATACCACCACTAACGTTAGTACCAATTCTAATAATACCACTTTCATCCAAGTGAGCTAACTCATCATCTCTAACATTTGGTATATCACGTGTAATCTCTTCTACACCATGCTTAAGCTCTCTAGCTTCAATCTCTTTTTCATAAATATGAACTGATGTAAAAGCATCTTTACGGATAAGTCTCTCTGAAATTACAATTGCATCCTCAAAGTTATAACCATTCCAAGGCATAAAAGCAACCATAGCATTAACACCAAGTGCTAACTCACCCTGATCCATATTTGGACCATCTGCAATAATCTGACCTTTTTCAACTTTTTCACCAACATTTACAATTGGTTTTTGTGAAAAAGATGTGTTTTGATTTGTTCTAAGATTCTTTTGTAATGGATAATAATCTATATATATCTCTCCATCTTCATCACCCATCACATAAATATATTTACCATCAACTTTTTCAACTACACCTGAACGCTCAGCTTTTACACATTCCCAAGAATCTCTTGCAACAAGCTTTTCAACACCTGTTCCAACCATTGGGGATAATGGTCTTAAAAGAGGTACAGCTTGACGCTGCATATTTGATCCCATTAGCGCACGATTTGCATCATCATGTTCCAAGAAAGGGATAAGTGAGGCAGCAACACCAACAACCATATGAGAAGATAAATCAGCATATTCACACTCAGAAGATGGACAATGTAAATATTCACCATCTTGTCTAGTTGTTATTAATTCATCTATAAATTGTCCATCTTTATCTAGTTTATTTGATGCAGCAGCAATTTTTTTACCCTCTTCTTGAGTTGCTGTTAAATAAACAATTTCAGAAGTGATTTTTCCATCTTTCATAATTTTATATGGAGCTTCAATAAATCCATGCTCATTTACTTTTGCATAAGTTGCTAATGTATTGATTAGACCAATATTTTGCCCCTCTGGGGTCTCAATAGGACAAATACGACCATAGTGAGTTGGATGAACATCACGCACTTCAAATCCAGCTCTTTCTTTAACAAGACCACCCTCACCAAGAGCCGATAGACGACGCTTATGAGTAACTTCTGAAAGTGGATTTGTTTGATCCATAAATTGTGAAAGTTGTCCACCTGAGAAAAATTCCATAATTGTTGATGTAATCATTTTAGAGTTGATTAAATCATGAGGCATAAGATCAGCCATTGGACCACTCATAGTTGAAAGTTTATCACGAATTGCTTTTTGCATCTTAATAAGACCATTATGTAATTCATTACCTAAAAGCTCACCAATTGAACGGATACGACGATTTCCAAGATGATCTCTATCATCAATATGGCCTCGCCCATTTTTAACTTTAATTACATATTTTACAGATTCTATGATATCTTCATGAGTTAAAACTGTTACATATTCAGGAATATTAAGCCCAAGTTTATGATTCATCGTCATACGACCATCTTTAGTTAAATCATATCTTTCTGGATCAAAAAACAATTGATTAACAAAAGCTTTTGCTGCTTCTTTAGTAACTGGTTCACCTGGACGCATAACTTTATAAATACGGATTGCAGATAAATCATTTTCATCTTCAATCTCTTCAGTTTGCTTCAATAGTTTTAATGAATCTGCATCAGCATTAAATGCATTAATAACAGAAGAATCAACACCTTCAGCTAAATCATTTGCAATTTTAAACTCACTAATACCAATTTCTGATATCTTTTTAAGTTTAGTTTCATCAATACGCGTCATTGTATCAAAAAGAATCTCACCTGTTTCAGGATCAATAATAGGCTCTGCTAAATAACGATCCAATAAAATTTCTAATGGATATTCAACTTTTTCTAAGCCATCATCAAGAAATTTTTGTATTTTTTTAGCTGATAACCTTTTACCTGATGCAATAAGTACCTTACCATCAATATCAACTAAATCATAACTTAGTCTTGTTGAGTAATCACTTGGTTTAAAATCCATTGAGTATTTATTATCAACTATTTCTATTTTTTGAATTGGATAGAAAAGTTTTAAAATATCTTGTTTAGAGTAACCTAAAGCACGAAACATAATAGTTACTGGAACTTTACGACGTTTATTGATTCTCATATAAAGAATATCTTTAGGATCGTACTCAAAGTATAACCATGAACCACGATCTGGAATAATCTGACCAGTATATATCAGCTTGTTTCCAGCTGTTGTTGATTCCTCTTCTTTAAAAATAACACCTGGTGAACGGTGAAGTTGATTTACAACAACTCTCTCAACACCATTAATTATAAATGATGTTCTTTCAGTCATTAGTGGAATATCACGAACAAATATATTTTGCTCTTTTATATCTTTTACACCAAGTTTTTCTTTTGTATTTTCATCTCTATCCCACAATACAAGACGAGTTTTCATTCTTAAACTTACTGCATATGTAAGTCCACGCTCCATACATTCTCTAACTGTATATTTTGGTTTACCAACTTCAGAACCAATATACTCTACAGTAAGTCTGTTTTGAGCATCATGAATTGGAAAAACTGATTGAAATACAGTCTCAACACCACTTTCTGTTCTATCTTTTTCATCTAACATTAAAAACTTGTTATATGAATTTTGTTGTAATTGTAGTAAATTTGGTACTTCTATCTGTTGGGGAGTTTTAGAGAAGTCTACACGAAGACGGTTTCCGGAGTATAAAGTGTTTAACATAGGCTACCTCGATGAGTTATATTAGTTATCATATTCAAGCGTCCTTGAATTGATTTAGTGGCTCTTTTAAGAGCTTGATTTTATAGTGCTTATAAACGATATAAGGGCACTTTAACAAAGAGAAGAAAATCCCTTTGTTAAAGCACCCAAAAATTTATGGATACATAGGAAAAAAATAGTTTTTTTCCTATGACAGACCTTTAGGTCTAGTTATTTTACTTCTACCGTTGCACCAGCTTCTTCTAAAGCAGCTTTTGCTTCAGCAGCAGCATCTTTATCTACACCTTCTTTGATTGTAGATGGTAAACCTTCACAAGCTTCTTTTGCTTCTTTAAGTCCTAAACCAGTTAAAGCACGAACAGCTTTAATAACACCGATTTTCTTAGCACCAACGTCAGTTAATACAACATTAAATTCTGTTTGCTCAGCAGCAGCTTCACCACCAGCAGCAGCTCCACCAGCTACTGCAACAGGTTGTGCAGATACACCAAATTTTTCTTCAAATTCTTTTACTAATTCAGAAAGTTCTAATACAGAAAGTCCTGAGATAAATTCTAATACGTCTTCTTTAGTTGTAGCCATTTTAGGCTCCTTTTAATTTTCAATTTCAAACGCTTAATTAAGCGTGATATGCTACGCGTGAGTTCTCCTCTGGGGAGAACATAGCGTTAGCGTAGTCCAAGGAATTATTTTCTTGGGCGTTCCAAATAAAAGCCTAAGCAGACTCTTCTTCTTTTTTTTGTCTAAGTGCATCAAGACCAATTGTAAAGTTTGCAACAGGTGCCATCCAAGTAGCAGCAAGCATTGCAAGAAGCTCTTCACGACCTGGAAGTTTAGCGAATGCTTCAACTTTAGCAGCGTCAGATACTTCACGATCAACATAAGCAGACTTAATTACAAATTTCTCATTATCTTTAGCAAATTCAGAAACAACTTTAGAAGTAGCAACAGAATCCTTACCCCATACTAAAATATTAGTATCGCTAAGTTCAACGCCTGATAAATTAGCTTTAGCAAGTGCTAAAGTAGCAAGTGTATTTTTAACAACTTGTACTTTTGCTTCTTTTGCACGAGCAATACTTCTTAATCCTTCAAGTTCACAAACGCTTAAACCTTTGTAATCACAAAAGATTACAGCTTGAGCAGTTTGGAATTCACCTGAAAGTGTTTCAATAATTTCAGCTTTTTGTGTTTTTGTCATAGAATATCTCCTTTCCAGACAACACTTCAATAGGAAATTAAGTTAAAGATTGCTTTAACACCTATATCTCTAGTCCATAAAATGCAGTTACTATTGATTTAACACTTTATAACGAGCAAAGCCCACTACAAAGGTAGAGACTAAAGTCCCTACAACCCTCTAAGGTTAATTTATTAAAGTAACTTTATCATATGCCACAAAAGTGGCACACTAAAAATTATTTAATATCAGCTAGTTCAACTACATCAAGCTTAACAGCAGGACTCATAGTTAAAGAAAGTACACCATTTTTGATATAACGACCTTTAGCAGAAGCAGGCTTTTGTTTGTTTATAGCTTGAATAAAAGAAGTTAAGTTTTCAGCAATTTTATCTGCATCAAAGCTTGCTTTACCAATACCAGCATGAATATTTCCTTTTTTATCAACACGAAAATTCACTTGCCCGCCCTTAACATTTTTAATAGCAGTTGCAACATCTGGTGTTACCGTTCCTGTTTTAGGATTTGGCATTAAACCTTTTGGTCCAAGGATACGACCAATTTGACCAACAAGTCCCATACAGTCTGGTGCAGCAACAACTACATCAAAGTTAAAAATTCCAGCTTTAATATCAGCAACTAAATCATCAGTTCCAACGATATCAGCACCAGCTGCTTTAGCTTCATCAGCTTTAACACCTTTAGCAAAAACTGCAACACGAACAGTTTTGCCTGTTCCGTGAGGAAGTACAATTGCACCACGAACCATTTGATCTGCATGTCTTGGATCAACATTTAAGTTTAATGCAATTTCAACAGTCTCATCAAACTTAGCACTTACTAAGCTCTTAACTGTTGCCGATGCATCCGTTACACCATATGCCTTTTCTGCTTCTATTTTTTCAATTAATTGTTTATATCTTTTACTCATTTTCAAATTCTCCTATGTAATTCTGCCACATTAGTTTATATCACTGTGGTTTATGATTTATATTAGTCTACTACTTCTATACCCATTGAACGAGCTGAACCAGCTAAAGTATTAGCAGCCATATCTTTGTCATCAGTATTTAAATCTTGTATCTTTTGTTCAACAACTTCCATTAATTGAGCACGAGTAATTTTTCCAACTTTATTTTTAATTGGATTATCCGTACCTTTTTTAAGTCCTGCAGCTTTCAAAAGAAGAGCAGATGCTGGTGGTTGTTTTGTAATAAAAGTAAAACTTCTATCAGTATAAACTGTAATAACAACAGGAATTTTAAATCCCATTTTGTCTTTTGTTTTTTCATTAAATGCTTTAGTAAACTCCATGATATTAACACCACGTTGTCCTAGAGCTGGTCCAACTGGTGGTGCAGGATTTGCTTTACCAGCTTCGATTTGTAGCTTGATATAATCCATTACTTTTTTTGCCATTATATTTCCTTTTTATCTATTTATTACATGATTTGAACCTGTCCAAATCATTACGCTAACACCCTGAAGGTACTTCCTCTGAGCATGCTAAGTTCTTTTCAGCAGAAAGCTCACCACGACTTGTCGCTTTAGCTACGCTAATATTAAATTTCTATTTAAAATCTAATATTAACGTAGTTATTACCACATTAAATTATTTTTTCAACCTGAGTATAAGAGATATCAACAGGAGTTGCTCTTCCAAAAATTGAAACATTAAGTTTTAAAGTTCCATGTTCTAAGTCATACTCATCCACTACTGCTGTAAAGTTTGCAAATGGACCATCTATAATACGAACAGTTTCACCATTATCAAAAAATACTTTTGGTTTAGGAGCTGCTCTATTATTTACACGATCAAGTATTACACTAATATCATGTTCACTTAAGGGTGTTGGAGTACTTCCTTCACCAATAAATCCAGACACTTTTGGAATACTTTGAATAAGATGTTGTATCTCTGTATTTAAATCAAT
>JAFLJV010000019.1 GCA_022712845.1 Sulfurimonas sp.
GGGACCATCGATGCTTCTGTGTCAAATGCAAAAGAAAAAATATTAAATAATAAAAAAGAAATGGCTGAGCATATAATGGTTGTTGATTTACTTAGAAATGATTTATCAATTGTGGCAAAAGATGTAAAGGTAGAAAATTTTAGATATGTTGAAGAAGTAGAAGCTGGAGATAAAAAACTTCTTCATGTTAGTTCTCATATAAGTGGAAATATTGGTAATAGCTGGCATGAAAGAATAGGAGATATATTAGAAGCACTTTTACCAGCAGGAAGTATAAGTGGAACACCAAAAAAAAGTACTTTAGATATAATTGAATATATTGAAAACTATGATAGAGATTTTTTTAGTGGTATTTTTGGTGTTTACGATGGTAAAACATTTGATAGTGGAGTTATGATTCGTTTTATTCAAAAAAATGAAGATGGATATATTTATAAAAGTGGTGGTGGAATAACTTTGGATAGTGAAGCCAAAAGTGAATATAGCGAGCTTTTAGATAAAGTCTATTTACCATAAAGGGTATAGTGTGAAAAAGTGGTTTTATAATATTATAACAAGTGGATTTGAATTTAATGAATCTACAATTGACTTAAAATATAGATACCACATGATAAATATTATTATACTATTAGAGATAGTTGGACTAACTTATGATGTAATTAGTAATACTATTATGGGTAGTAAAAATTTAATTATATTGGAAAGCTTAGTTATATTTATAAATATTTCAATAATTTTTATATTGAGAACAAATCGTAAAATATTTGAGTATATAGTTCTTATTATAATAGGAGAATTTACATTTTTATATTTATATTTTATATATTTTTCTGAACCTGAAACAATGCAACATGCTTGGTTATTTACTTATCCTATTATTCTTTTGCTTTTACAAGATAGTAAAAAAAAATTTCTATGGATGGTTTTTCTTATAGCTATGTTAATAATTGCACCATTGCAAAATATTATAGAAGTTAAGTACTCATTTTATCAAGCTGCATATCTATCTTTTGTTTTAATACTAACCCATACTGTTATCTATTTTTATCAACTAAAAATAGATAATGCAAGAGATAAAATTTTAGAGCAACAGATGATGTTACAAAACTTTAATAATAAACTTGAAAATCAAGTACTTAAAAAAACAGCAGAGCTTAGGGAATTAAATGAATCTTTAGAAAATATAGTTCAAGATAAAATAGATGAATTAATTCAAAAAGATAAACTAATCAATGTTCAATCAAAACAAGCAATAATGGGTGAAATGATTAGTATGATAGCACATCAATGGCGACAACCACTCTCAACAATTACATTACAAATTGCAAATTGGCAGTTAAAAAGATTAATTGGTGAAGAGATTAGAAATAGTGAATTAGATGATACTCTTAGTAATATTAATGATTCAGTTATTTATCTTTCAGATACGATTGATGATTTTAAAACATATTTTCACTCTGGTAAGGAAATATTGGATATAGAAATACATGAACTACTTCAAAAAGCAGTAAATTTTACTTTATCAAGAATACAAGAGATGAAAATAAATATAACAATTAGTAAAAAAAATGATATAAATATAAAAACATACTCAAATGAGCTTATTCAAGTTATATTAAATATCTTAAATAATGCTATAGATGCACATTATGAAAGAAAAGTAGAAAATTCAACTATAAGTCTTAGTATAGAAGAAAAAGAGAATAATATTTTAATATATATAATTGATAATGCTGGTGGAATTAAAAGTGAACATTTGCCTAATATATTTGAACCATACTTTAGCACAAAAGGTAAAAATGGAACAGGACTTGGACTTTATATGAGCCAAATGATAGTTAAAAAGCAATTTAATGGTGAAATTAAGGCAAAAAGTTCTGATAATACTAGTACATTTATCATAAATATATCTAAAAATATATCTAAAAATGAATTTTTTAAAAAATAGTTTTTTTCTTTTAAGTTTATTAATTTTACATATATGGCTTATATACCTATTTTCTATGAGTTATTATATCTTATACTTTTTAAATTTAATTATAATTTTATATATTTTAGAAAAAAAATCTAATTATCTAGCAAATAAAATAATTTATATATTTTTATTAATAGCTTTTTTATTAACAAATTTAGAGATATATGATGAGATTATTTTTGAATTATTTCTTTGGTTTAATATGATAGATAAAATCCCCTATATAGACAATACAGTAGTTTATTCTCTTGTTATAATACATATAGTACTTTTTATGAATTTAAAAAAATTTGAGAGTTTTTGGGATATAATAGATAAAAAATTATTTAGGAAATAAAAACATGTATATAAAAGATTTAAAATTCTCATTGTGGGCAGATTTTATAGAAAGAGAATATTTAGATAATGAATTTAAAGATTTAATAAATAGTGGAGTAGTTAATGGTGCTACTTCAAATCCAGCAATTTTTAAAAATGCGATTTTAAACTCACTTGCATATAAAGAACAGTTATCAACTCTTAGTGATTTAACCCCAAAAGAAAAATATGAGGCTCTTGCAATTTATGATATACAAAAAGCAGCAGATATATTAAAACCACTTTATGATGTAGATGATGATGGATATGTTAGTATAGAAGTTGATCCATACTTTTGTGATGATTCTGATGCAACAATTGCAGAAGGAAAAAGGCTTTTTAAAGAGATTGCAAGAGAAAATGTGATGATTAAAATTCCAGCGACAATTGCTGGGTATAAGGCAATGAGTGAGCTTACATCATGTGGGATTCCTGTTAATGCAACTTTGATATTTAAAAAAGATCAAGCTATCTCTTGTGCTAAAGCATTTCAAGATGGTACTTTAAGAGGTGGTAAGGTTGTTGATAGTGTTATAAGTGTTTTTGTAAGTCGTATTGATAGAGCTTTAGATAAACAATTAGCTAAAAATAATATTGAAGTTGCTCTTTGTGGTATATACAATAGTGCTGATATATATAATCAAATTCAAGATATGAATATAGACGGTTGTAGAGTTCTCTTTGCAAGTACAGGGGTAAAAGATGATTCTTTAGAAGAACATTATTATATAGAAAAACTTTTAGCTTATAATAGTGTAAATACAGCGCCAATAGATACTATAAAAGCATTTGAAAAAAATGGTACATGTAGTAGTGCTTTACCAATTTCACCTAAGATTATTCAAGAACATTTCAATAAAATTAGTAGTTTAGGTATAGATTTTGAATCTGTTTTAGATAAACAAATATCTGATGGACTAGAATCTTTTAAAGACGCATTTAAAGAGATACTGGAGTCATTATGAGTGACAATAAACATGAAATAGATATTAGTAAATTAACGTTTGAGCAGTTAAAAAAAATAAGAACTTATTTAAAAAAGTTGATTGATAATGGTGGTAGTGATTTACATGTAAAAGCTAATGGAATAATCCGTGCAAGGATAAATGGAAATATAGTTCCTTTTTCGGGAAATGTTCTAACACATGCTGATGCATTAACACTAGCAAAAGAGATACTAAGAGGTAGGTATGGTGAATTTATTGAAAATAAAGATGTTGACTTTGTTTATCAATATGATGAACGAAATCGTTTCCGTGTAAATATTTTCTTCCAAACAGATGGTCCATCAGCAGTATTTCGTGTAATTCCTATGGATATACCAACAATTGACCAGATGAAATATCCAGAGGTTATAAGAACTTTTACACAAGAATCTCGTGGTCTTATTTTAGTAACTGGAGCAACAGGTAGTGGTAAGTCAACTACTCTTGCTGCAATGGTTCATGAGATTAATATGACAAAGAAAAAACATATTATAACTATTGAAGATCCTATTGAGTTTGTTCATAAAGATAGAGGTTGTATAATAAATCAACGCTCTGTTGGGCAAGATACTCTCTCTTTTGACAGAGCACTTCGTGCAGCTCTTCGTGAAGATCCAGATATTATTCTTGTTGGAGAGATGCGTGACCGTGAAACAGTTGAGCTTGCACTTCACGCTGCAGATACGGGTCACTTGGTATTTTCAACTCTTCATACTATTGATGCAAAAGAGACTATTAATCGTATAATTGCAATGTTTCCAGTTGATGAACAAAATCGTGTTCGCCTCTCACTTGCAGGTGTTTTAAAAGGTATCATCTCTCAAAGACTTATTCCAACAATTGATGATAAGCGAGCAGCAGCTTTTGAGATTCTTGTAAAAACTCCAACTATTGAAAAACTTATTAATGAAAATCGTGATTATGAAATTCGTAGTGCAATAGAAAAAGGTCGTGAGCATTATAAATCTCAAAGTTTTGATCAACATATTTTAGACATATATAACTCAGGAATTATTTCAAAAGATAAAGCAAAAGATTATGCAACAAGTGCATCTGATTTAGAGTTGAAAATGAGTGGATTAAATACTGGAAAAGCATCTAAAGATGATGAAAAAGAAGACTTAAGTAAAGTAAATGAAGATATTTTTGAGTTAAAATAAGAGTTTTTATCTATGTTTAAAGCTTAAAAAGATATAATTGCCAACATTTTTTATTAAGGATTTAATATGTTAGAAGGCATAATTAGAGAGAGTATTGGCAAAAAGGGCACAAACGCACTTCGCCGTGATGGATATCTAATTGCAAATATTTACGGAAAAGGGCTTGAAAATATTCACGCTGCATTCAAAATGAATGAGTATATCCGTAGTGTTCGCAACAAAGATACTTTAGCGTTCCCAATTTTGGTGAATTCCAAAGAGATAAATGTTGTTGTTCAATCGTATGAATCACATGCACTTACAGGTAATTTATTACATGTAGATTTAATGGTAGCACAACCAGGTGTTGTAGCTCATTATCATGTTCCTGTTATTCCTCAGGGTGAAGCATTAGGTCTTAAGAATAAAGGTCTTGTGCATTTGGCAAAAACTCGTTTAAGAGTAAAAGCTGCAATCGAGAATGTTCCAAATAACATTATTGTTGATATTACCTCAATGGATGTTTGTGATTCTAAACTTATTCGTGATTTAGATAAAATTGATAATGTAACATTTACAGATTCTGATCGTGTATCTGTACTAAGTATTATTAAAGCTAAGTAATAACTATGCTTATAGTCGGTCTGGGTAATCCTGGCCCGAGCTATGAAAAAACTCGACATAATATAGGTTTTATGGTTATAAATGAGCTAATATCTAAACAAAATGCTCAAAAACTATCTTCATCATCATCTAATGGTGAGCTATTTAAATTTTCAAATCATTTTTTATTAAAACCACTCACTTTTATGAATTTATCTGGTAACTCTATACAAGCAGTTAAAAATTTTTATAAAATTGAAGATGTAATTGTAATACATGATGATTTAGATTTACCATTTGGAACACTTCGTTTTAAAAAAGCTGGTGGTCATGGTGGTCATAATGGACTTAAATCTACTGATGAAAAAATTACTCGTGAGTATATAAGAGTTAGAATGGGAATAGGAAAACCTGAGCATAAAGGTGAAGTTTCATCTTTTGTTTTAAGTGAGTTTAATAATGATGAAAAAGAACACTTAAATGAATGGGTATCTTTAGCGTGTAATGCAATTGAAGATTTATTTGAAAATTCATTAGAAGATGTAAGTTCTAAACATACAATTAAAAAATTTCAGCTAAAATAATAAAATAAATTTTTTGCCAATAGGCGTAGCTTTAGTGATTGAAGATAAGCTGGATTTTATTCAGATTATATGAGAAGGAAAAATGTGTTAGCATTTAAATATATATCTTTTCATTATATTAAATATTTTAGTATTATTTTATTAGCATTAGTTCTGTTTTTAGTTGGATTTGATTATATGGGTAGTGCAGATAAACTAGATATCTCTGCAAATTTACTTTTAATTTATTTAGTATATAAAACTTTTTTTGCCATAGATTTACTTCTTCCATTATCACTTATATTTGCCATGATTTCAACAAAAATATTTCTTATTAGGTCAAATGCTTTAGTATCATTCTATTCTCTGGGGTATTCAAAAGTTGATATTCTTAAACCGTTCGTTGTGGTATCAACGGGTATAATAGTACTGTTTATCTCACTTCATTCTATATCAAACTTCGCAAGAGCAGATGAATTTGCTAAAAATATTCGTAAAAATGCACAATATTTAAGTCCCACAAGAGATCTATTTTTTACATATAAAGATAAGTTTGTATATTTTTCAAAGATGTTACCTCTTCAACAAAGTGCTGAAGATATAAGAGTTTTTAGTATTGAGAAAAACTCTTTAAAAGAGGTTTTAGTTGCTAAAAAAGCTAGATATATTGATGATGCATGGCATATTAAAAAAGCAGATATTATTATTAAACCTGATAAAGTTGAGTTTAATTCTTTAGGTATAAAAATTAAAGAGTTAAATGATTTAGAGATATTACAAGGTTTTCGCCCAAAAATGCTTGATCAAGTTTATGAAGGTAAAGTTAATTTTGCTATAAAAGATGCAATAGATGCATATATGCTTTTGGATGCTCAAAATATTAATACAGATATTATAAAAAGTGCCTTATATAAGATATTTATTTATCCATTTTTTGTACCATCTTTAATTATAATTATTTTCTTTTTTGTTCCAATTAGTGTAAGGTTTTTAAATGTATCACTATTTAGTTTTGGAGCTATAATTTCATCACTTATGATCTGGGCTATTCTTTTTGTTTTGGTTGAATTGTCAAATCATAAAACAATTTCTAGTGAGGTTGGTATAATTCTTCCTGGAATAATTCTTTTCTTAATAGCTCTTAGACAGTGGAAAAAATATCGTTTAGCCACTTAATTATATATGCTCTTTTGAGTCTCTTTTTTATAACAAAAATATAAGTACTTTTTAGATAAAATATCTTAAAAAATATTTGGAACTTTTATGATAAATTTTAAAGAGTTAGTGAATGAGTATAAAACACCACTTTATATATATAATTTAGATTATATGACACAACAATATAAAAAATTAAAAGAGGCTTTTAAGGGTAGAAAATCTATTATGGCTTATGCTGTAAAGTCAAACTCAAACCTTAGTGTAGTTAAACATTTCTCAAACCTAGGAAGTGGAGCTGATTGTGTGTCAATTGGTGAAGTTCGTCGTGCATTTCTTGCAGGTGTTCCGAGTTATAAAATTATTTTTTCTGGTGTTGGAAAAAGTGATAATGAGATTCGTGAAGCAATTCAAAAAGATATTTTATATATCAATGTTGAGAGTGAAGCAGAACTTGGTCGCGTTGAGTTTATTGCAAAAGAGCTGGATACAATATGCCGCATAAGTATTAGAATAAATCCAAATATAGATCCTCAAACTCACCCTTATATTTCAACTGGACTTCATGATAATAAATTTGGTGTTGAAATTGATACGGCTAAAAGAATGTACATAAAAGCAAATAATTCACAAAACCTTGATCCTGTTGGAATTCATTTTCATATAGGGTCTCAACTTACAGAATTAAAACCAATTTATGAATCAGCGGAGATTGTAGCAGATTTAGTACGTTCACTTCAAACTATAAAAATAGATATTAAGTTCTTTGATATTGGCGGTGGGCTAGGTGTTAAGTATAATAAAGAGATTACAATTGAGCCTTATGATTATGTACAAGCAATTCTTTCAACTTTAAAAGGACTTGATTTAACTGTTGTTTGTGAACCAGGAAGATTTTTAACTGCAAATGCTGGTTATTTTATAACTAAAGTTCTGTATGAGAAACAAAATGGCAAAAAAAGATTTGTAGTTGTTGATGGTGCTATGAATGATTTACTTCGCCCAGCTCTTTATAATGCATATCATAAAATTGAGGCAATTACTGATAATACTGGGGATGAGAGTAAAGCTGATATTGTTGGTCCTGTTTGTGAGAGTGGAGACTTTTTTGCAAAAGATTATCTACTTCCAAGTTTAGAGCATAATGATCTTTTAGTTATTCATAGTGTAGGTGCTTATGGTTTTGGAATGGGAAGTAATTATAATACAAGAGGAAGAAGTGCTGAAGTTGCTCTTGAAGATGGGCAAGCTAGATTAATTAGAAAAAGAGAGAGTTTTGATGATTTGATTGCTCTTGAATTAGAATTTTTGGATTAAGCGTAGAATGATATATCTTGCCAAAGGCAAAGCTTTTATTCTGTGCTTTGAAATGGCTCAGAACACACGAGTGACAGAATATAATATGGATGAGTTCATATTATATGAGATAAGGGGATAGATTTGTATTTTATAGATGTTCAAGGTACACTTATTGATGATATTGACAAATCACCTATTCAAGGAAGTATAGAGTTTATTGATATGTTAAATGAGACTCAAACTCCATATATGCTTATTACAAACAATACTAAAAGTGATTCAAAAGATTTTTATAATTATCTTATCTCTATAGGTTTTAATTTTAAATTTTCATCTTATCTTGATCCAATAATGCTTCTTGAGTCTCATGTCCAAAAGACAGCAGTTGCAGCTTATGGGGCAGATGAATTTTTAAAAATATTAGTTGAAATGGGATATACACTTGATTATAAAAATCCTAAAACTGTTTTAATTGCTATTAAAGAGAATTTTTGTGCAGATGAATATGCACAAATGATAGATTTTTTGCTTAATGGGGCATCTTTAATTGGGATGCATGAGACATCAATATATTCTAAAAATAACAAAAGATACCCTGGTGTAGGAGCAGTTTTAAAGCTTTTAAAATTTGCAACAAGTACAAATTATGATGTTGTTGGTAAGCCAAGTGTACCTTTTTATAACAAGGCTTTAGAGATGTTACAAATGCAAAATTCTAGAGCAAAGTTTAGTGATATTACAATTATTAGTGATGATGTTAAGGGTGATTTAGGTGGAGCAAAAGAGATGGGAATGAAAACAATGTTTGTAACAAGTGGAAAGTATAAAACTGCATCAGAGATAGTCCCACTTTTAGACCCAGAGTTGAGACCTGATTATATTTATGCTGATATGCAAGAGATTTTTGAGCAAAGAGAGTTAATGAGATGATGAAAACTTTAGATGATTGTAGAGTAGCTATTGATACTATAGATAATGAAATTTTAGAACTTCTTAATAAGCGGATGAATATTGTTGAAAGAGTTGGTGAAATAAAAAGTGATACAGGTGGAGCTATATATAGACCTGAAAGAGAAAAAGCAATTATCAATAGATTGAATAAAGCTAGCATGAAAAGTGAAGGGCTTTTAAAAGAAAGTGCTATTGAAGCAATATTTTTAGAGATTTTCGCAGTTTCAAGAAACTTAGAGTTACCAGAGCGTATAGCATATCTTGGACCTGAGGGAAGTTTTACACATCAAGCAGCAGAGAGCCGTTTTGGTGCTATGAGTGATTATCTCTCACTTGGTTCAATTCACTCTGTATTTAAAACATTAGAAGCAAAGAGAGCTAAATTTGGTGTTGTACCAATTGAAAACTCAAGAGATGGAATAGTTGGTGAAACACTAGATTTACTTGCAAAAAGCTCTGTAAAAATTGTTGCGGAACTATATATGCCTATTCATATGTCTTTTGCAACAAAAGCCACAAAACTTGAAAACATTACAAAGATATACTCTAAAGATAAAGGTTTTGGTCAATGTAGAGAATTTCTATCTGAACATGGTCTTGAAAATATTGAGCAAATACCAGTAGAATCAACAGCAAAAGCTGCAATACTTGCAGCAGAAGATGAAAGTGCTGCTGCAATTTGTTCCCATATAGCAGCAAAACTTTATAGTGTACCAACAATGTTTGATGATGTTGAAGATGATATAGGTTCTCAGACAAGATTTGTAATTTTGAGTGACTTTAAAAATGAGAGTAGTATAGATGATAAAACTTCTATTTTAGTAAGGCTTAAAGATGCTGTTAAAGCTGGTTCACTTGTTCACTTTTTACAAGATTTTGATGAAGAACATATAAATTTATCAAAAATAGAGTCTCGCCCATCAAAAGATGAGGGTGGCTTTGGTTACTGGTTTTATATAGATTTTTATGGACATATAGATGATGAAAAAATCCAAAAAGTTTTATCAAAACATGAGGGTGAAGTGACATGGCTTGGAAGTTACACTAGTGGCAGTACAGATTATGAAGGTAGAGATATTGAAGTTTAATAAAAAATTACAAGATATTATAACTTATGAAGCTGGTAAACCTATTGAATTAGTAGTTCGTGAATTTGGAATTAAACCAGCAGATATAGTTAAACTTGCTTCAAATGAAAATCCTTATGGCTGTTCACAAAAAGTACAAGAAGCAGTAGTTGATATTGTTAAAAATATGGCTTTATATCCAGATGATTCCATGATTAAGCTAAAAGATGCACTTAGTAAAAGATTTAGTGTAGAGAATGACAATATTATAATTGGCTCAGGAAGTGATCAAGTT
>JAFLJV010000257.1 GCA_022712845.1 Sulfurimonas sp.
CCTTCTGCTGGTGATAAATTTTCAATACTCATCATCTATCCTTTTAAGCGACCAAGTGCTTCAACTGTTGCGCGAACCACTGTACCTGGATTGTTTGAACCAATACTTTTAGTAAGTATGTCTTGTATACCTGCAAGCTCAAGAACTGGACGCATAGCACCACCTGAAATAACGCCTGTACCTTCTGATGCTGGCTTAAGTAGAACGCGACTTGCGTTATATTTATGCTCAATATCATGTGCAATTGTAGTACCTTTGATACTAACTTTTGTGATATTTTTAAATGCATTATCTACCGCTTTTTTTATAGCATCTGGAACTTCTTTCGCTTTTCCAGCACCATAACCGATAGTACCTTTTTTATCACCAACAACTACAAGTGCTGTAAAACGGAATCTACGACCACCTTTTACAACTTTTGTAACACGACCTATATTTACAATTGATTCTTCAAAATCTTCTCTATTGATTTCCATCTTAACCCCTAGAACTTAATTTCGTTTGCACGAAGTGAGTCACCAAATGCAGCTATTACACCGTGATATTGGTAACCATTACGATCAAATACAACTTCAGAGATTTTAGCTTTTTTAAGTGTAGCAGCAAATGCTTCACCAAGTGCAGCTGCACCCTCTTTATTTGATTTATGACCAGTTGCTTTTGAGTTAAGTGCAGCTAGTGTTGTAGCTGTAGAATCATCAATAGCTTGTACGCTCAAATATCTATTTGAACGAAATACAGAAACACGAGGAAGTGAAGCACATCCAGATATTTTTGCACGAATACGGCGCTTACGTTTTATACGATTAGCAACTTTATTTTTTAATACTTTTGCATTCATTTTTTAATACCCTCCCTTACTTCTTAGCAGTTTTACCGGCTTTACGCACGATATGCTCTTCCATGTATTTAACACCTTTACCTTTATAAGGCTCCGGCGGACGAAATGATCTAACTTCAGCAGCAACTTGACCAAGCTTTTGCTTGTCATGGCTTTTAAAAGTAATTACATTTTTTTCTACACTAGCTTCAATTGAATCTGGTAAATCATAATTAATATCATGAGAAAAACCTAATTGAAGATTAAGTACTTTACCTTTAACAGCAGCACGGTAACCAACACCATTAATCTCTAATTGTTTAGTGTAACCAGTAGTTAAACCAACAACGATATTTTGAGCCAATGCTCTATATGTTCCCCAGAAAGCTCTATGATCACGCTCATCTGATTTTGTAGCAAAAGTTAAAATATTTCCTTCAACTGAAAAGTCAACATTTCCTTTTGTATCTAAATCAACACTATTTTTGCCCTTAGCAAAAGTTATAACATCTCCATTTGTACTAACTTTAATGTCAGCAGCAAATTCTACAGGTTTTTTACCAATTCTAGACATGCTTCACCCCCTACCAAATCGTACACATAACTTCACCACCAATACCAAGCTCATATGCTTTGTCATTTGGTAGAACGCCATGTGATGTACTTACAATAATAGTTCCGTAACCATTTTTGAAACGTTTGATATCTTCTTTACCTTTGTAGACACGTCTACCAGGCTTAGAAACTCTTTTCATTTCATTAATAACAGTTTTTTCATTTTCGTCATATTTTAATACAACTTTGATAGTCTTTTTAACGCCATCTTCAATAATATTACAACTATCAATATACCCTTTATCAACTAAGATATTTGTCATTGCTTCAACACTCTTAGAGTGAACTAAAGTAGTAACAGGTAATCTTCTCATACCAGCATTACGGATACGTGTTAACGCATCAGATACTAAATCATTTATCATTTAAATTCCTTATTTGCAAGTCTACATGTAGACTGCTAATTATTAGGAGTTTCAAGTTGGTATTGACTACCAACTTGACTTTCTAACACCTGGGATTAATCCCTCATTTGCCATTTTTCTAAAACATACACGACAGATTCCAAAGTCACGAAGAACAGAGTGTGGACGACCACAAACTTGACATCTTGTATAACCACGAACCTTGAACTTTGGAGTTTTTGCTGCTTTAGCAATCATTGATTTCTTAGCCATTAATTACTTCCTTTACTAAAAGGCATACCCATTTTCTCTAAAAGAGCAAATCCTGCCTTATCTGAATCAGCAGATGTTACTACTGTAATATTCATACCATGAATTTGCATGATTGAATCATAGCTAATCTCTGGGAAAATAAGTTGTTCGTCAAGACCGAAGTTATAATTACCACGACCATCAAAACCATTTCTAGGTACACCACGGAAATCTTTAACACGAGGAAGTGCAATTGCAACTAAACGGTCAAAGAAGTTATACATGTTTTCACCACGAAGTGTAACACGGATACCAACTGGCATACCTTCACGAACTTTAAAACCAGCAACTGATTTTTTAGCAATTACTGTAGTTGCTTTTTGACCAGCAATTTTAGTAATCGTATCTTCAATATTTTTAATAAGTTTATTATCTTTCATTGCAAAACCAGCACCAACAGAGATAACCACTTTTTCTAATGCAGGAACCTGCATAAAATTTTTAATCTCTAAGTCTGCTTGTAATTCAGATTTTAAACCTAAATATTTATCTTTTAAGCGTGCCATTATTATGCCTCCACTTTACGAACATTTGAAACATCTATAGGCATCTCTTTATTGATATGTCCGCCTTTAGTGTTTTCTTCAGTTGGTTTAATTGCTTTTTTAGCAATTTTACAACCCTCTACGATGACCTTGTTTTTCTTAACTAGTACTTCTAATACAGTAGCTTTAGTTCCACGATCATCTCCAGCGATAATTTCTACAGTATCGCCTTTTTTGAAATTAAACTTTGCCATTAAACAACCTCCGGTGCAAGAGATACAATTTTCATGAAACCAGAATAACGTACTTCACGAGCAACAGGGCCGAAAATACGAGTACCAATTGGCTCTCTCTTGTCATCAAGTATAACTGCTGCATTGTCATCAAAACGAATAAGAGAACCGTTTTCACGCTGAACCTCTTTAGCTACTCTAACGATAACAGCTTTTACAACTTTACCTTTTTTAACTTTAGCAGTTGGAGTCGCTTTTTTAACAGAAGCAACGATAACGTCACCTACTGTTGCATAACGACGCTTAGAACCACCAAGTACCTTAATACACATAATCTCTTTAGCACCTGTATTATCAGCTACATTTAAACGAGTAAAACCTTGAATCATACTACGCTCCTTTTACAACTGTTTTAAGTCTAAAAGATTTAGTCTTAGAAAGTGGACGACACTCGATTGCAATAATCTGGTCACCAACTTTTAACTCATTGCTTTCATCATGTACTAAGTACTTTTTGAAACGCTTTACAACTTTATGGTAACGAGGATGCATTACACGACGCTCAACAACAATACTTACTGTTTTATCGCCTGAAATTTTTATTACATTACCTTGAACTTCACGTTTATGTGTCATTACCAGCCCCTATTTCGCTGCACTGATGGCAGTGTTAATTCTAGCAACATCTTTTTTAGCGACACGAAGTTCGCTAGTGTTTTGAAGTTGCATCATTTGCTTTTTAATTTTTAAAGTAAAAAGCTCAGTTTTTCTCTCTTTAAGCATAGCTTCAAGCTCTGCCACTGTCTTATCTGCTAAATCAGAATATTTCATTGTTCATCTCCGCAGTGATTATTTTAGTTTTAAATGGTAACTTGTGTAATGCAAGAGTTAATGCTTCACGAGCAATATCTTCTGGAACACCAGCCATCTCAAAAATGATACGACCTGGCTTAATATTCATTACCCACTGATCAA
>JAFLJV010000020.1 GCA_022712845.1 Sulfurimonas sp.
CTACTCCATCTACAATCCTTATATTTAAAATATTTGCTAAATATTCAGTATCGTAATCTTCATCTGTTGCATGTGCTGATTCTATAATCGCTTGTGTTTCTAAACAACCTTTTAACTCTGTTCCATGCGTATCAAACTCTTTTTTAAGTCGTGGTAATATTTCAGAAGCGATAGCACGGTCAACTAAAAGTGTCTCCATGGCATTACAAACACCTGGGCGTTGTACCTTTGCATTTATAGCAATTGCGATTGCATTATCTAGTTTTGCATCTTTATCTATATATGTATGGCATTGTCCTTTGTCGTGCTTTACTACACTTACAGTTGCATTTTTACTTACATACTTAATAAGCCCTGCTCCGCCACGAGGAATAATCAAGTCTACATATTTATCCATCTTAATAAGCTTTGCAACACCCTCACGAGAACTATCAGCAAGTAAAGAAATTAATGAAGTTGGCAGGTCATTTTTTTCTAAAACATCTTGAAGTATTTTAGCGATGGCTTTGTTAGAGTTTTCAGCTTCTTTTCCACCTTTAAGTACACATACATTTGAGCTTTTAAAACAAAGTGCCGCAGTATCGCTTGTAACATTCGGACGTGATTCATAAATGATTCCAATCACACCGATAGGAATACTGACCTTTTCGATTTTTAAATCATCCTCAGTTACCCAACCATCAAGAACACGTCCAACTGGCTCTTTTAAGGCAGCTATCTCTTCAATAGCTACTGCCATTGAATCAATACGCGCTTCATCTAAAAATAGTCTATCCATAAGTGCTGATGTAAGATTATTTTTCTTTCCATCTTCCATATCTTTTTTATTTTCTAAAATTAAACTAGCTGTATTTTCCCGTAAAGCTGACGCCATCTCTTTTAAAATTCTGTTTTTTTCTTTTCCACTTAAAGTGTTTAAAACTCTACTTCCACTTTTTGCTTCTTCTAAAAATTGTTCCATTTTTTTGCCTCTTAGTTATTAATGGTATACTACCATAAATAGATTAAGGCATTTAAATTGAAAACAATTACTTTTATCGGAAATGGAAACATGGCACTGAGTATTGCTCAAGGGTTGAAAGCTACATATAAAATAGAAGTTGTTGGAAGAAGTTTAGACAAAATAAACACGTTTGAAAAGGCACTTGGTATAACTATTACTAAGGCACTTATGGATGATTATGACATGAGTGATAAAACAATTATGCTTTGTGTAAAACCTGCAAATATTGAAGAAATCAGCACACGTCTTAGTGGAAAAGCAAAAGTGATTTATTCTGTTTTAGCCGGTACATCTTTACAAAAACTTAAACAAAACCTTAATCCTAATGCCGTTGTCAGAACTATGCCAAACCTTGCGGCAAGTGTACGAAAATCTATGACTACTTTAACTGGTGACATAGAATTTAAAGAAGAAGCTGAGGAGCTTTTGGGTGCTATTGGGACTACTAGATGGCTAGGGAGCGAAAAAGAGATAGATATCGCCACAGCTCTTGGAGGAAGTGGTCCTGCTTATTTAGCACTTATCGCTGAAGCATTAGCTGATGGTGCCGTAAAGCAGGGTTTAAAACGTGATGATTCGATGGCTATTATGCGAGGTTTATTTGAAGGTTTTGGTACCCTAATTCAAGATGTTCACCCTGCCCTACTTAAAGACGGAGTAATGAGTCCAGGTGGAACTACCGCTGCAGGTTACGGTGCTCTTGAAGATGGAAATGTACGAAGTGCTTGTATCGACGCTGTTGAAAAAGCTTATATAAAGGCTACGCAACTTTAAGGAAATAACATGAAACATATACTACTTACACTTTTACTTACCTTAGGATTAAGTGCATCGATTACACATAAGGCAACAGTTTTAGAAGCCATAAATAGTGCTGGTTATACCTATATTAAAGTTAAAGAAGGTACAAAGACTTACTGGATTGCTATGATGCAAAGAACTGTAAAAGTTGGAGATAAAATCTCTTTTGTTGAAGAGGCACAAATGCGTAAATTTCATTCTAAAACTCTTAACCGTACTTTTGAAACTATTCTCTTTGCATCTGATACTACAGCGCAAAAAGCAAGTACTGTAAATATGAAAAATGCAAATAATATCATGACTTCAGAGTATAAAGAAAAAGGCACAATATCTATAGCTGAGTTACTTTCAAATAAAGATTCGTATGTTGCAAAAGAGATCACTATCAAAGGTTTAGTTATCAAAGTATCAGAAAGTATTATGAAAAGAAATTGGGTACACCTTGATGATGGAAGCAGATTTGGAAATATTGATAGCATTGTTTTTACAAGTGAGGGGAAGGTACCAAGCACTGGTTCTGTAGTATACGCGAAGGGAACTGTCGAAAAAGATGTAGACTTTGGATTTGGTTATTTCTATCCTGTTATTGTCCAAAAGTCTAGTTTTAAGCAATAATATACAGATACTAAAGCTATAAAAACTTAAGTATCTCTTTTTCTATATCTTCTTTTTCAATTACTTCATCATGAATTATTTTTTTATCAAACAAGCCTTTAATCGTAGCTGGAATCACTACTTTCGCTTCTTTTGAAATTGCTTCTAAAGCTACACTATCTTTCGCATC
>JAFLJV010000021.1 GCA_022712845.1 Sulfurimonas sp.
ATTATCTACTCCCTTACTTCACATCAACAACATGTTTAGCATTTTCAGTACTGAACATTTTGATTGATTTTTCATTTTCTATTTTATAATAATTAGTTGCATTAGCATTTTGTACACCAAGGCCCAAAGTTGTAAGAACAACCAAGATACTCAGTAACAATACTGTTGCAATCAACATGCCAGTAATTCCATCAAGAGCAAATACGCTTCTATTTTCATTCATACCTGACTCCTTCTTTACTTAAGCTAGTGATGTATGCACCAACAGCTTCTTTTTGCTTAGCATTGAGTCTATCAAATGCCGGCATTTTACCGATAACACCTTTTTTACCATGATTAAGAACATTAGTAACAAGTGTTGGACTAAATGTTGCAACACTAGGTGCTACATACTCCATACCTTTACCGTCTTCACCATGACAAGCTGCACAAGTACCAGCAAATATATCAGCGCCAGCGCCAGTCATACCATTTGCAACATAAGCAGATACAACATTAATCTCAGCATCTGAAATTAAAGCACCTGTGTTAGCATTGAAAAGTCCATTACGATCAGGCATAGGCATTTCCATACCAAGCAGTTGATTGTTTGAACCATTTTCTACAGCAAATTTAACAACATTAGCTTCAATTCTTTGATTAAGATTTGCAGCTTTGCCATCAATACCATCAGCCTTAAGACCATGACATATTTTACATTCTGCAATAAATACTGACTCACCCATTTCTATAAGTCTGTCACCAGTAATAGATGCATACTGCGCTTCAAACTTAGCATTATGAGCTGCTGTGTCTTCATTATACTCACCAATTTGTGAATATGCATTTACTGGATAACCAATTGTAAAGTACCACATACCCCAAACTATAAGTAAGAAAAATGATACTGCCCAACCCATAGGCAACTCATTTAAATACTCACCAATTCCATCCCATTGTTCGTCAGCAAGTTGACCATCGGCAGTATCAGTTTGCATTTGACGAACATACTTGATAACTACAAATACTGTAATTATTACAAGAGCAACCGCGCCTGCAACTGCAAGCATATTGACGATATCATCATTTAAACCACCTTCTGAACCAACTACAGACATGTAAGTGAACAGTAGCATAGCAGCGGTAAAGATAATCCCCCCAAGATAAAGCTTATTCATATATCTCTCCTATTTCTCTTTGTCGTCTGATTTAGATAATACCGGAGTATCATCTATATCATCGTGTAGTGCCATATTGCTATATTGTTCATAGTCAACACCATTAGAATCTTTTCTTTTCGTATACAAATGGTAAATATAACCATAGAGTGCAATTACTAAAAAAAGTACTAGTGTAAAATAACCATAAGCCTGTAATTGTGCAATATCCACTATAATCCTTTAACTATTTAAGACTATTTAAATATGCAATTAAAGCAACTATTTCAGGTATTTTACCATTTGCTACTGCATCTTTAACGTCTTGATCTTTCATGTCTGCTGCAATTACTTTTGCTTCAGCTAAAGCCAGAGCATTTGCATCTGCAACACTTGAACCCATTTTAACATCTGTAGTTGACCCATTTTTCATAGGAACTGGCTTATTGTAAGGAACTGAAAAGAACTGTGCTATTGTTAACTGTTCTGCATAAGCAGTATTGATATCAGTAGCATTAGTAAACATCCAACGGTATGCAGGCATAATTGAACCTGGAACAACAGCAGCCGGATTTTTCATATGATTTTCGTGCCAGTCAGTAGTACGGTAGTTACCTACACGCATTAAATCTGGACCAGTTCTTTTAGAACCCCATAGAAATGGACGATCATAAGCATACTCACCACTTAAAGAGTAGTGACCATAACGGTCAGTTTCTGATTTAAATGGGCGTACTAACTGTGAATGACAAGCATTACAGCTATTTTTAATATAAACATGACGACCTGCTAACTCTAAAGTAGAGTATGGAGCAGTACCGATTGTCGGACGAGATGCTTGCGCAAAGTTTGGAAGAATTTCAACTAAACCTGCAAAAGCAATTGTTAAGAACACCGCTACCGCAAAAAAGAACGGATGTTTTTCTAACCAATGAAACATATTATATCCTTTCTATTAAGCGCCCATAGGCGATGCTGATTGTAGCTCAGACTCTTCAACAGGGCGAGCAGACATAGTTTTATAAATGTTATATGCAAACATTAAGAAACCAACTAAGTATAATAATCCACCAACACCACGAATAGTGTAGTAAGGGTGAAGGATTGTAACTGTATCAATGAATGAGTAAGCTAAGTTACCAAATTCATCGTGAGCACGCCACATCATACCTTGAGTAATACCAGCAATCCACATAGAAGTAAAGTATAAAACAATACCTAAAGTTTGGATCCAAAATTGTGTAGCCATTAATGACTTAGAATAGATCTCACGTTTGAAAACACGAGGAGCCATATGGAAAAGTGCAGCCATAATCATAAAGCCAACCCAACCAAGTGTACCATCATGTACGTGACCAACAATCCAGTCAGTAAAGTGTGCAATAGCATTAACAGATTTAATTGCTTGAATAGGACCTTCTAATGTTGAGAACATATAGAATGTTGAACCTAGAACCATAAACTTAATTAATGGAGAAGCTGCAACTTGTTGCCACTCGCCCTTCATTGTAAGAAGCATATTGATCGCTGAACCCCATGAAGGTAAAATCAGAACTATTGAGAAAACTGAACCCATAGTCTGAACCCAGTCAGGAACAGTTGAATAGAGTAAGTGGTGTCCACCAGCCCATAAATATACAAACATTAATCCCCAGAAAGAAAGTAATGAT
>JAFLJV010000022.1 GCA_022712845.1 Sulfurimonas sp.
TCAACCATATCATCAGCAATCATATCAACTCCACCTAGATGAAGTTTTATATGTGGGTTTTTATCTGAAAAGTTTTTTAATATTTCTCTCACTTTTATGATTGAATTATGGTTTAATTCCCTCATAATATCTCTATAATTTTTTAGCTCTAACTCTACTTTTTTTAAACTCTCTTGTTCTGTTTTACTTAACTCTTTTTGATTTTTTGATTTTTTGTATCCATCTCTTTTGTTGATTAAATCAAAATATATTTCATCTCTTTTTAGATTCACTGACAGTGCTGTTGTTTTAAAATCTTCACTTACCAAATTCTTTTTATATATGGCACTCTGTAAAAATTCTTGTTTAACAAGTGCTTTATCAATATTGGGAGATTCTAGAGTTGGGATATCTTCTATCAATTCTTTAAGTGGTCTTGGTGGGGATTGTAAAAGTGGTACATTTACGATAGAATTTATAGATTCTACAATTTCAACTCTCTGAATCTCTTTAGATAATGCTTTGATATTTTGTATATTTGCAACACTAAGTAAATCATCTTTAACTGTATATGTAACAACCAAGATAGATGATGCATCAAACTGTTTTGCTACTTCTCTTGAAAATTGTAAATCTTTATCACCCTCTAGTAAAAGAGTTTCAGCACTTGCATCTATCTCTAACTTTAATGCTCCAAAAGCCATAGCAACTGTAAATATAGCCATAAAAAGTAAAACAGTTTTTGGATACTTTAAAAGATAATTTTGATATAAATTTTTCAATATATTTATCTACGATTTTTTACTCAAAGCTTCCATAAGGTCAGTTATAGTTTTTGTTTGTAAAAACTCTTTAAACTGTGCTTTATCCGTTTTTAAAATACTAACCCCAACTATCTCTACATCATAAATAAGCCAAGTATCTTTTTGCTCTTTTGGTTTTTTAGGTTTATAGTATTTATATACTATTTCTAAACTATCTTTACCACTTACAAAGTCTGTTGTTAAGACTATTCTATTTTTCTTTACTTGCGTTACTTCTTTAACTTCAATTTTTTCATCACTATATGAGTCTATTTTTGAAGAGTATGATTTTTTCATCCTATCAACATAAAGTTCAACAAACTTTTTTTTGTCTTCTTTAGCTAGTTTTTTCCATACTTTACCTAAACTAAGTTTTGCCATTAATTCAAAATCAAACATAGGTGTTACTATCTTTATGATTCCGCTATTTCTTTCATCTTTAGATAATTCTTTATTTTTAACCGTTACTATAACATCATCGATTTTATTTAAAAAATGCTCTTTTAATTCTATATGATTATTTGCTTGTAAGTTCTGTGTAAATACAAACATCACACATACTAGTAAAATAGTTTTTAGCACTCTACTTATCATCTTTATTCCTCGATTTGTTTATCTCTATACTGCTCATATACATCTCTTAAGTAAGGATATAAATCAACAGCATCTGCTTTTAATTTTTCGTATTCACTCATATGTATTGAAGTATAGTTTATTTTTTCTAATGATTTGATAACTAGATACCCTTCTATATTCTTACTCTTATCTATATATTCAATAGCACTTAAAAATGAATCAGGAAGAATACTTATAGTATCTCTTAAATTAGATGGTCCAAGTAATGGTATAACAATGTGTGGACCACTGCCAACACCATAAAAACCTAAAGTTTGACCAAAATCCTCATTATGTGCTTGAAGATTAAACTTACTTTTGGCTGGATCAAATAACCCTAAAAGACCAACTGTAGAGTTTATAACAAACCTACCAGTTTCTTCATAAGCATTATAAAGTTTACCTTGTAAAAGATTATTTACTAGTCTTACTGGGTAATAAATATTATGAAAAAATTTATCTATACTTAGCCTAATTTCTTTATGTAATACATAACTATAGCCATTTGCAATAGGTTTAAGTACATACTCATAAGCACCATCATTAAAACTTGTCATAGCTCTATTATAACCACTAAAAGGATCATAAATCTCTTTTACTTCAAGTTCATCTTCAAAATCATCTAGCTCTTCATCTTCACTGCTAAACTCACTTAAAATTATTTCATTTGGTTGTTCAATTTTCTTTGAACTACATCCTGAAAAACCTACAATCATAAAAACCATAAAAAGAGAAACTATTAACTTCAATCCTACACCTTTACCCTATCTTCTAATGCTCTTGTTAAAGAGAGCAAATCCACATTTTCTAAACTAACACCTGTTGGAACACCTTGAGCTATTTTTGAATAATTTATTTTAAAATCACTTAATTTATCTTCAATAAACAGCATTATAGCATCATTTGCTATAGATGGAGTCAAAGCAAAAATAACCTCACTTATTCCATCTCTTACTATCTTTTGTAAGTTTGATATATTAAGTTCTTCTAAAGATTCTAACACAAAATATTTACCATCAAAGAGTCTATTCTCTTCTAAAAGTAGTATATCTTTTGCATTCTCAACTATACAAAGAAGTGATTCATCTCTACTCTCATCACAACAGATAAAACACAATTCATCCTCACTCATCCCACCACAAGAACTACATTTTTTTAAACATCCTAAAGCTTCTTCTATTGCATGAGAAATTTTAAGACCACAAAAACTATCTTTCATAAGCATATGATATGCCAACCTTGTAGCTGACTTTTTACCAATAGTAGGAAGTTCTTGTAGTGCATCTACTAGTTTATTAAATCTATTTAAAGAGCCTCTCACTATAGTTTCTTCTTTGGAAGTAATATCCACAACTCTAATGCTGATTTTAATTCTCCAGCTATCTCACCTGCTCTTTTACCATAACCTAAAAACATATCTGCTCTCACACTCCCTTTTATCGCACCACCAGTATCTTGTGCCATCACAAGTTTGTTAACACTTTTGTTTTGAATATTTGCACTCAAATACAACATACTACCAAGAGGGATAAAATTCAAATCTACTGCAACTGAACGCTCTGGAGTTAATTCTAACCCAAGTGAGCCAGTTGCTGCTTTATCTCTTTTTTTAAAAAATACCATCGACTTGTTATGATTTAGAACTTCATCAACTCTTGATGGATTATTTTCAAACCACTCTTTTATACTTTGCAAAGATACATTTTCTTTTGATATTTCACCTTGATTTATTAAATACTTACCTATTGATTTATATCTATGTCCATTTTGGTTATCGTAACCTATAAAGATATTTTCACCATTTTCAAGTTCTACTCTTCCTGAACCCTGAACCTCTAAAAAGAAAAGATCTATTTTAGAGTCTGTGTAACAAATAATATCTGCATCAAGTTGATTTTTACTAGCTGTTTCTCTATCAAAATACGGCACTAACCTATTTTGCTTCACCATACCTCTAAGTCTTAGATTTTTAAGCTCAGGATATTGTTTTTGTAAATCAACAACAACTAAATCTTTTGGTGTGTTATATATTGGATAGATATATGGCTCTTTTTTTACAAGTGAGCCTTTTAATTGTGGCTCATAATAACCAGTGAGCAAAGCATCTTTTTCATTTGAGAGTTTACTTATTTTGTATGGTGTAAACTCACTTGTTAAAAATATCTTTGGAGTTGAAGTTTGTGTGGCATTTTTACATAACTCCTTATATATATATTTTGTTTTAGAGCTTTTACAATTATTTATAAAAGATTCAAGTGCTGCAGTATAATCTTCATCACTCCAATTTGGTAACTCATCAAAATCACTTTTTTGCAACTTAGTTTCAGGCATATGGTCAAACATGATTTGTGGCTCTTTTGAACATCCAGCAAAAAGTATAAAAATAGTTAGTAATAGTAAATTTAACTTCATAAATAGGATTATACTGATATTAAATTAAAAACGATATAATTGCGAAAAATTATACAGGGTACAACAAATAATATGCAAGATTTAAGCTACTACGAAATATTAGAAATATCAAGAGATGCTGACAAAACAACTATAAAAAAAGCCTATAGACAAATGGCAAAACAGTATCATCCTGATAAAAATCAAGGCGATGCAGAGGCTGAGAGTAAATTTAAACTATGTAATGAAGCTTACCAATGTTTAAGTGAT
>JAFLJV010000023.1 GCA_022712845.1 Sulfurimonas sp.
AAACAAAGGCCTATTAAGCTCCAAATCAGGACAAGCAGCATACCCAAACGAATAACGACACCCTTGATACCTGTTCATCCTAACATCACTTAAAGAACTACCCTCATCATCAGATATATTCAAATCAAGTCTAATTTGCTTGTGAGCTATCTCAGCGAGAGCTTCAGCTAAATCAACACCAAGACCATGAAATTGATAGTACTCAGTATAGTTGCCTTTGTCATAAATACCTCTTTCAATCTCACTAAGTTTTGCTCCAGCACTTACACAAGTGAGAGCTATAACATCATGTCTATCTTTATGGTAAAAATCACTTAAAGCACGGTGTGGTTTTTTTGATTGGCGTGGGAAAGTGAATTGTTCTTTTGCTCTGCCTATTACATGACCCAATGGTTCACGGTTTACTTCACTCTCAGAATTATAACCCTCACTCTCATCAAAAATAAGAAGAGTGTTGTCATCACTTCTACATGGCCAGTAACCATAAATGATAGTAGGCTCAAATAGTTTTTCATCTATAAACTGAGCTTTTAGTTTTTCATACGCTGGCCAAACTACCTCATCAAGTTGTTTTTGGTACTCATCTTTAGTCATACCTTTTGAGCTGTAACCCCAACGAGATTTAAAAAGTAGTTTATGATTTAACCACTCAAATGCCATCTCAATCTGTACAGGTGTTAGTTTTATCTCTCTTCTTCCCCAAAATGGAGGAGTTGGAACTTTTACATCACGAGATGGCATTTTTAACTCAGAAAATGGAGGAATGATTATCTCTTTTTTCTCTTTAACTACCTTTGGTTCTTTGTCTTTACCATGTAAATCTGTATCAAAGTTTCCAGCTTCTATACGACTCATGGCAGTTACACCATCAAAAGCATCTTTACAGTAAAAAATAGGCCCATCATAAAAAGGGCGACAAAAGTCGTCTATGAAAGTTCTTGTAAGTGCTGCTCCACCTAGAAGTACAGGGATGTCTATCCCCTCAGCTTTAAGTGCTTTTAGATTTTCTTGCATAACCTGAGTAGATTTTACTAACAGACCACTCATTCCAAAAGCAGAAATATGACCATCTTTAGTAGCTTGTATAAAAGTTTCTAGCTCCACTTTTATACCGAGGTTTTGAACTTTGAAGCCATTGTTAGAAAGGATGATATCAACAAGGTTTTTCCCAACATCATGTACATCACCTTTTACTGTACCAAGAGCAAGAACAGTGTCTACAGCTTTTTCTATTTTTGGCAAATAAGGATTAAGATAATCAACCGTTTTTTTCATAGTTTCAGCACTTTGAAGAACAAACGGTAGTTGCATTTGTCCTGAACCAAAAAGCTCACCAACTACTTTCATAGCGTCTATTAGAATCTCATTTACAATTTTCTCAGCAGCTATAGTCTTTCGAGCTTCCTCTACAAGAGGAATCATTCTCTCTTTGTCCCCATCCATAAGAAGTTTAGCTATTTTTTGCTCAGTACTCATTGCAAGGTATTCAGAATCTTCCACACTTGTATCTATTGCTTCTTTGGTACTAAAATGCTCTATAAATGTAAAAAGTGCTTCTCCCTTTGGTTTGCGGTTGAAGATTAGGTCATTACAAATTTCTTGGTCTTCTTTGCTTATTTTGTTAATGGGGATGATGTGTTTAACATTGATAATAACACTTGTTAAACCAGCTTCTAAACAATGATGTAAAAACATAGAATTTAAGTAAGGACGAGCATCTTTGTCTAGTCCAAATGATATGTTTGATAATCCTAGTGTCGCTCCAACTTCTGGATGTTTTAAACGAAGTTCTCTAATGGCTTCTATGGTGTTAATTCCTGCATCCCAATACTCTTCATCACCACTTCCAAGTGTAAATGTAAGGACATCAAAAATAAGGTCTTGTTTTTTTAAGCCATGTCTAGTTGTTGCTAGGTCTATGATTCTTTGGGCTACTGCTATTTTGTTTTCAACTGTTTTTGCCATTCCTACTTCGTCTATAGTTAGACAAACTAGAGCAGTCCCGTACTTTTTAGCAAGTGAGCAAACTTCATCAAACTTTGGCTCACCATCTTCAAGGTTTACCGAGTTTAAGATGGGTTTTCCACCTATATTTTTTAGTGCAGTTTCTAGTCCACTTGTTTGAGTAGAGTCTGGCATAAGAGGGAGGGCTATTTTTTGGTTGTACATCCCCATAACGGCATTCATATCTTTGGTTTCATCACGACCTGCAAAACCAACATTTACATCTATAACATGAGCGCCTGCACGAACTTGTTGTTGAGCAACACTTAGAGTTCCCTCGTAATTCTCAGCTAAAAGAAGTTCCTTAAAGGCTTTTGAACCTGTTGCATTTGAGCGTTCTCCCATAAGTAAAGGTGCTGGCTCTTGCATAAGTTCTGTTGTATTAAAAAGTGAAGCAACAGAGTTCTCATGAGAACCAGTTGCAATTTTTGGAGTTACCGTTGTTACTTTTTCACTAAGAGCTTTAATGTGTTCTGGTGTAGTTCCACAACACCCTCCTAAAAAACTTACCCCATCAAATGCAAGAAATTTTTCTTGTTGAGTTACAAATTCATCTGGTCCCATTGGATAGTATGTGTAACCACCACGATTTTGAGGAAGACCAGCATTTGCGTGAATACTTATGGGTTTGTGCCAAAGTTCACTCAAAGTTTTTACATGTTTTAAAACTTGTTCAGGTCCAGTTCCACAGTTAAAACCAAGACTTAAAATATCAAAAGGCTCCATAATGGTCGCTATTGTTTCAGCGTCTGTTCCAATAAGCATAGTACCACTAAGTTCAATAGTTACAGAAACCATGATTGGAATTTCGACATTCTTTTGTTTACTAGCTTCTTGACAAGCATGAAGAGCAGCTTTGATTTGAAGAGGATCTTGGCAAGTCTCTAGCAAGAATATATCCACACCACCGTCTATTAAAGCTAAACAAAATTCAGTATAACCTTTATACATTTCATCATAATGGATGTGACCGAGCGATGGTAGTTTTGTCCCAGGTCCAACTGAGCCTAAAACAAAACGAGGTTTCTCTGGAGTTGAGAATTTTTCACATTCTCTTTTTACAATCTCAGCACCTGCTTTTGTCAATTCATAAGCACGATTACCTATTTGGTATTCATCTAAAACCCAAGAGAAAGAACCAAAAGTATTTGTAGTTATAAAGTCCGCACCAGCACTTAAGTATGCATGATAAACTTCACTTAAAACCTCAGGACAAGTAACATTTAAAAGTTCATTACAACCCTCATTTCCTTCCCATGCTTCTTGGGGAATTTTATCGTCTAGAAGTTGAAGTTGTGTACCCATCGCACCATCTATGATGATGGGACGCTTTTTTATAGTGTTTAAAATGTATTGTTTAGTTGTCATGTGAATTAATCTTTATAATGTTAATTATTAAATGAATTTTATCCAATTAGTACATAAAATATACTTTTTATTATATATAGAGTATCATTTTATAATTAATTATAAAATTTGATATAATTTGTCGTAAAAGTGTCAGGAGACTTGTATGGATAAAAAAGATATAGGCATAGAAATACCTCAGCCTTGGAGAATAAAACGATATTATTTTTATACTTTTATTACATTATTAATTATTATTTTACCATGGATACAAATAAATGAAAGCTACCTATTTCTTCTTAGCTTTGATAATTTAAAACTTCATTTCTTTTTTGTTGAATTTGATATGCAAGAGTTATATCTTTTACCATTTTTAATTATGGTGGCTTTTTTAGGTATTTTTGGAATGACTGTTCTAGGTGGTCGTGTTTTTTGTGGTTGGGTCTGTCCACAGACGATTTTTCGTGTTATCTATAGAGATTTAATCGAAACAAAATTTCTTAAATTAAGAAAAAGAATCAAAAATAAACAGCTTGCACCTGATATGAGTCTTATGGAAAATAAGATTAAAAAAACTATAGCTGTAACTATTTGGATAATACTTTCGTTTGTAGCAAGTGCTAATCTTGTTTGGTATTTTATCCCACCAGTTGACTTTTTTGAGTACTTAAAAAATCCAATGGATCATACTATTATCTTTGGAACAGTTCTCTCTATGGCACTTTTTCTTATTTATGACATCATATTTTTACAAGAAGATTACTGTATCTATGTCTGTCCTTACTCAAGAGTTCAGTCAGTTTTATATGATGATCATACAGTTATGGCACTTTATAATACAAATAGAGGTGGTCATATATATGATGATCATAAAGAGAAACAATTTACTTCTCAAGAAGCAATTCAAGTAGATGAACCTCATGCTGAGTGTACCGCTTGTGAGAGTTGTGTAACAGTTTGTCCAACACATATTGATATCCGAAAAGGGCTTCAACTCGAGTGTATAAACTGTTTAGAGTGTGTTGATGCTTGTACAACAGTTATGGGTAAACTTGGAAAACCATCACTTGTTACTTGGTCTAGTAACCATGAGACTATTGATCAAAAAGGTAAAACAAAATATTTTCGTGTAACAATTATTATTTATATTGTTCTTCTAGTTGGAGTGATAATTGGTATGGGTTATATAGGAAGCAACAAAGAGCATATGCTTTTAAATGTAAATAAAGAAAATCGTCTCTACTCTGTTAAAAAAGATTTTGATGGAAGAGTTAGGGTGGATAATGCTTATGAATTTTTACTACAAAATACTAAAAATAAGGAGATGAAGTTTTTCTTTGAAATTATTGTACCAAAAGATATAAATGGGAAGATAGAGATAGTAAAACCTAAAAAAGAGTTTACTGTCATTCCTCATATAAAAAAGAAAAAGATTGTGGTTCTTAGAACTTATGATACACTCGTTGATGATGATAGACATGACACCATTATCCCTATTACTATAAGAGCTTATGCCATAGGACATGAAAATGAAATCGTTGTATTTAGAAAATCAACTTTTACTTACCCTCGTTCTGATATAATAAAAGCAAAGCAATAGTTATAATTTTTTAATAAGGGTTCTTATGTTTAAAAAAGTTGTACTCTCTCTTTTAGTTATATATGGTTTAATTGGTTTTATAGCAATCCCTTTGTTATTAAAACCACAAATTATGGCTATAGTAACTAAAGAAACAAACTCAAAACTCACAATAGATAGTATATACTTAAACCCTTTTATATTTAGACTTCAACTAGATGGTGTAGTGCTTAAGAGCTTAGATGATAAACATCTAGCCTCTTTTAGCTCTTTAGAAATTGATCTTGAGCCTTTATCCTTAATGAAATCTGCTTTTCATATTAAAAATATAATACTTTCATCTCCAAAAATTTCACTAATTCAAAATAAAGATAAAATATTTAATCTCTCTACAATTTTAAAAGATAAAACTGAAACTACTCAAGATACAACAAAAGAAAAAATAAAAATACCTAGAATAATTATAGATATTATAAAGGTAAAAGATGGTGGTGTTGATTATGAAGATTTTACACATTCAAAAAAATTCAACTTCTCACTACACTCTATAGGTTTTAGTCTTAAAGATGTTGATACAAATCATTTTGACTCAAGTGATGCAAAAATAAGATTTTACTCAGCATTAGATGATGGTGGTTTTATCGATTTTAAAAGTGAGATCATTGGTTTTCACCCTTTAAGGTTAAAAGGAAACATAGACTTTAAAGCTAGTAAACCATATAGTATATGGAAATATATTCAAGATATGACAAATCTTGAAGTAGCAAATGGCAAACTTTTTTTAAGTGCTAGCTACCACCTAAACACAGACTCTTTAGACTCTATGACAATAAATAACTTACAACTTAGTTTAAAAGACTTAAGAGTAAAACCAAAAAATAGAGATGATGATGTATTAAATTTAAAATCTCAAGATATAAATGATGTAA
>JAFLJV010000273.1 GCA_022712845.1 Sulfurimonas sp.
TATTTTGACTCAAATTTATATTAAAATCAAAAGAGTGATGTAATTTCAAGGCGCACAGTAAGGAAGTGCACTACTGTGCATGACGAGCGTTGCAACGCAGAAAGTGCGTTGCTATTTTGATTTTAATGAAGAAAGTGGCGAACTTCTGAGAAGTATAGGCTCATTCCAAACTCATTGGCTGCATCTATAATCTCTTCATCTCTTATGCTTCCACCAGGTTCAATCACATTTTTAACACCAGCTGCTGCCGCTGCATCGATAGAGTCACGGAATGGAAAAAATGCTTCAGATGCAAGAGCTGCACCAGTTACATCAAGACCCATATCTTTTGCTTTTTTCAAGGCACATTGGCTTGCGTCAACTCTTGAAGTCATACCCATACCAACAGCTACCATTGCAGAATTTTTAACATAAACTACACAGTTAGATTTTGTAAGAGATGCTACTTTGTATGCTATCTCTAAATCTTTCATATCTTGAACATCTGCTGCATTTTTAGAAACTAATTTAGCATTTTTAACTTCATCATCTCCAACTTTATCAGCATCTTGATATACAAATCCACCATCGATGTGTTTAAAATCTTTTTTATCATTTGCAAGAACTAACTTATCACTTCCCTGCTCAAAAAGCTTTATTCGCTTCTTCTTAGCAAATACTTCTTGAGCTTCTGGTGTAATACGACCAGCGATAACAACTTCTAAGAAGATTTCGTTCATCTTCTCAGCTAAAGCTTTATCAACCGTACCATTTACAGATACAACACCACCAAATGCAGAAACGGGATCACATTTAAGCGCCTCTTCATACGCCTCAAAAAGTGTGTCTTTTATAGCAAATCCACATGGGTTACCATGCTTAGTAATACATACAGCATTTTCATCACCAAATGCAGATGCAATTTTAACAGCACCACTTAAATCATTTAAGTTGTTAAAACTTGCTTCACCTTTTAGAGTTGTGAAGTTATTTGAATAGTGCTTATCAAACTCATATAAAGTACCTTTTTGATGAGGGTTTTCACCATAACGAGTATCCATAACTTTGTTACCAACTATAAACTGCTTTTCACCAAAGCCTTCGTTAAAACGCTCGTTCATATAGTTAGCAATCATAGAATCGTAAGCTGCTGTATGCTCATAAGCTTTTATCATATAACCACGACGAAAATCTTTTGTATTTTTTTCATTTTCAATTGCATCAATAACTTCAGAGTAATCTTCTACATTTGTAACGATAATTACAGCATCAAAATTTTTAGCAGCTGAGCGAACCATAGCTGGTCCACCGATGTCTATGTTTTCAATAATATCATCAAAATCATCAGTTTTTTCAATAGTTTCTTTAAAAGGGTAAAGGTTTACACAAACAAGGTCAATAGACTCAACACCAAGTTCTTTTGCTTGGTCTAAGTGTGATTGTTTATCACGACGGTGTAATATCCCACCATGTACATAAGGATTTAAAGTTTTAACACGACCCTCAAAACACTCAGGAAATTTTGTAACTTCATCAATTTCGATAGCTTTAATTGAAGCTTCTACTAACTTTTTATAAGTTCCACCAGTTGAAATAATTTCATAACCATTTTTTACAAGTGAGTTACAAAACTCAACAATTCCTGCTTTATCACTAACACTTACCAATGCTCTTTTCACTATTATGTCTCCTTCTCCATGGAATTGAATTCCATAGAAAATTCCTCTCACTACTGTGTTAAAGCACGATGCAATAAAATTACTAAATAATTTTATGTAAAAGCTTTGCCTATCGACAAGAGAAAATTAATTTATTTTTTGGAATTTTATCTAAATACACTTTAGAAAATGGTAAACTATATCAACTAAATATAAAAAAATTATGAGGTAATCAAATGAGGAATATCGCAATTTTATGCTCTGGAGGTGATGTATCTGGCATGAACCCAGCTCTTAAACATTTTGTTGAGTATTCAAAACAAAAAAAACTAACTCCTTATTTTATTTATGATGGTTACGAGGGTTTAATCGATAACAATATAAAAGAGGCTTCATACAAAAATGTATCTGGCATAATCAGCAGAGGTGGAACTAAGATAGGTTCAACTCGTTCAAAAAGATTTATGCAAAAAAAGTATAGAAAAATAGCAAAACAAAATTTAGATGCATTAAACATAGATATGATTGTAATTTTAGGTGGTGATGGCTCATTTAGAGGTATTGATGTTTTTTATAAAGAACACGGTGTAAAATTTTGTGGTATTCCATCCACTATAGATAATGATATTAGCGGTACTGACTACTGTTTAGGTGTTAACACTGCACTTAACATGATTAGAGTTTCTATAGATGCCATTCGTGATACAGCATCTTCTTTTAAAAGAGCTTTTGTGATAGAGACTATGGGTAGGGACTGTGGTTATTTAGCTGTAACATCAGCCCTCACTTCTGGTGCTGAACTTTGTCTTATTCCTGAAAAAGAGTACAACTTAAAAGATTATGAAGAGAAATTTAAAAAGCAAATCCAAAATGGTAGAAAATACTTTATAGTGATAGTAGCTGAGGGTATAAAAGATAGTTCTCAAACCATAGCAAACTGGTTTGAAGAAAAAATTGGAATAGAGTCTCGCGTAAGTATCTTAGGTCATATTCAAAGAGGTGGAAGCCCCTCCATTCATGATAGACTTATGGCATATCAATTTATCAGCCATGCAATTGATGGTCTTTTATCTGGAAAAGATGAAAGTGTTATCTGTTTTACCAAAAATGACTTTGTATACAAAAGTATAGATGAAGTTGCAAATACTCCATTTGTTTTAAACAAAGACTTTATCAGTTATCTGGATAAATAAAATGTATAAACTCAATTTTTATGTACCTGTTGAAAATAAAGAAGATGTAAAACAAGCACTTTTTGACATAGGTGTTGGTAAATATGAAAACTATGAATCTTGCTCTTTTGAGATTTTAGGAGTTGGACAGTTTAAACCAACAGATGGAGCGAATCCTCACTTAGGTAAAATCAATTCTATTGAGAGAGTAGATGAGTATAAAGTTGAGATGATTTGTAGTGATTTGCTTATAAAAAATGCTATCAGGGTTTTAAAAGAGGTTCATCCTTATGAGGAAGTTGCTTATGAGGTTTTTAGGGTGGAAGAGTTTTAAAATAATATTATTAGCTATACTTACAAAATTAATAAAGGAATAATATGCCTTATCCAATCGAAAAAAAATTAGTTATTGCGGTTTCCTCAAGTGCTTTGTTTGATTTATCTGAGTCACATAAAATTTTTACTGAAAAAGGACCAAAAGTATATAAAGAATTTCAAGAACAAAACCTTAATGAGGTTTTAGAAAAAGGAGTTGCTTTTCCTTTTATAAAAAGATTTCTTAATATCAATAATAGATTTAATAAAGAACAACCTGTAGAAGTTGTATTATTATCTAGAAACTCTGCAACTACTGGTAAAAGAGTGTTTAGGTCTATTCAACATTATAATTTAAATATTTCTCGTGCAGCATTTATGGAAGGAAAATCCCCATATGAATATGTTCCTGCTTTTAATGCTTCTTTATTTTTATCAACAAATGAATCTGATGTCAAAGATGCTATAGATGCAGATTTTCCAGCAGGGGTAGTTTTACCTAGTGAAATTGTTAATGATGATGAAAGTGAAGAGCTTAGAATTGCATTTGATTTTGATGGTGTAATTGCTGATGATGAGTCTGAGACTATTTACACAGAAAATGAATTACCAGAATTTCATAATTATGAAGCAGCCAATTCACATATTCCTCATAAACCAGGTCCACTTGCTGACTTGTTTAAAAAATTATCTTTTTTACAAAAATTAGAAGATAAAGAGGTTGAAAAAAATAGAGATTATAAAAGAATTTTAAGAACTTCAATCGTAACTGCTCGTAATGCTCCAGCTCATGAAAGAGTGATAACAACCCTTGAAGATTGGGGTGTAAGTGCTAATGAAACATTTTTTATAGGTGGTATGGATAAAGATAGAATATTACCTATATTAAAACCTCATATGTTCTTTGATGACCAAAAAGGTCATTTAGAATCAAATATAGGTAATATTCCAATGGTTCATATTCCATTTGGTATTACTAATAAATAATATTTTTGAAAATATTTTAGCCTTGTAAAAATTGTTAATTTGTTATATCTATGACTTCTTATCTACTTCTCTCATCACTTTTTTTACAAAAAAGTAAAATAAAAAATCGCACACAAGACTCATCGCTTTTTCCATACAAACTTCAAAATATTTGGGGTCTGCGGAATACCCCAAGGGCACTTCCTTTGGGCGCTCTCTACGCTCAAACAGTCCTCGTATGTTAAAAAAATACAATATACTAATAATGAGACGTTCGTTAAAGTAATACATCGTAGACAGTCAAAA
>JAFLJV010000024.1 GCA_022712845.1 Sulfurimonas sp.
TGATAGCTTTAAAAATATGTTTGAAAATGCAAAAGTTACAGGTCAACTTGAACTAATGTATTCTGGACATAATATAGATACAGACTCAGATACTTATGCAACAGCACTTGGTGGTCATCTTTTATATGAACTTGCAGAGTATAAAGGTTTTAACGCAGGAGTTGAGTTTTCTACTGCTCATGATATTAACGCTCTAACAGGTGATAATAATAAAGAAAATACAGGAATTTCATCAGCTGATGGAAGCTATACTGAAGTGACTCAAGCATTTATAAACTATAAATATGATGATATAAATATTCGTCTTGGACGCCAACAAATAGAGACTCCTTTAGCTGATAGTGATGATATTAGAATTATTGACAATACATTTGAAGCAGCAATAGCAACTTATGAAATAAATGATTTTTCTTTTATGTTAGGTTATTTGGATAGATGGCAAGGTACTGATTCAGGACTTGATGTAGATAGCCATTGGCAAGATACTGGTGAAGATGGTACTTATTTTGGTGGTATCTCTTACTCATGCTCTTATTTAGATATGAATGCTTGGTATTATGATATTTCAAAAGCAGAGTCTTCAAATACAGCCACAGGAAATGTAGCTAATAAATCAGCATACTTTGATATTTCTCATCACTTAAAAATAGGTAAAAATTATTTTTTACACTCTAATTTACAGTACTTAAGTCAAAAAGAGATAGATAGTAGTGGTATAGAGTCAAGTATATATGGTCTTATGTTTGAGTTTATTGCCCATGAGGATTTAGGTTTTTCAGTAGCATATAATAAATCTGAAAAACAATCGCAAAAAGGAAGTTTTTCTGGTTTTGGTGGTGGAACACTTTATACAAATATGGATAATATGGTACTAGATAATATTACACAAGATAGAGATGCTCAAGCTATTGTAGCTGGTCTAACTTACAGATTTAATGATTTTGGATTTTTATATGCATATGCTGACTTTTCAGGTGATGCAGATAGTTCAGGACAAAAAGAACATATAATTGAGCAAAACATTGGTATAGAGTATACTCCAACTGATAAGTTAACTTTTGCTGCATTATGTACTATTAATGATGATAAAGAAAATACAGGCAATGGAGCATACTATACTGATGGTGACTTCAAAAATTACAGACTTATAGTAGCTTATAGCTTCTAAATAATATAGGAAAAATTAAAAAATATGAAAAAATTAAGTGAATGTCAAAAAGCTTGTAAAGTAAAAGTTGTAAAGCTAACCGCTGATTCTGAATTAAGACAAAGATTTATATCTTTTGGAATTATGAAAGAAGCTACTATAGAAGTATTAGAACATGCTCCGGCAAAAGCTACAATAGAGATAAAAGTTGGGAAAATGCGTATAGCTCTTCGTGCAAAAGAAGCTGACTTAATTGAGGTAGAAAAAATATGAATGAAATGACAGGAAAAACTTGTCCAGTTATAGCTAACCATATAAAAATAGCCCTAGTTGGTCAGCCCAATGTTGGTAAGAGTATGCTTATCAACTCAGTATCTAATGCTCATCTACATGTAGGAAACTTCTCTGGAGTTACTGTTGATAAAACAGAAGTGTTATTTGATTATAAAGATTATCATTTTACAGTTGTTGATTTACCTGGGACTTATGCTTTAAATGATTATTCTATTGAAGAGCGAGTAACAAGTGAGTATCTTTCAAACAATGACTATGACTTAATTATAAATGTAGTAGATTCAACGAATTTAGAAAAAAATCTTCAACTAACATCTGAACTTTTAAGTGTTGGTAAAAAGATTGTTATTGCATTAAATATGACAGATGAAGCAGAGAAGGAAGGCATAAATATAAATGCTACATATATGTCTCAACTTCTTGGAATATCATGTGTAAAAGTCTCAGCGGCTGCTAAAACTGGTATTGAAGAGATGATTGACGCTATTATAGAAGAGTTTCAAACTTCTAGTGTAGAGCATAAACTTATATTTTCTGAGCCTGTTGAAGAAGAAGTGTCTCAGATTGTAAAATATTTAACAAAGCATAAATATCAAGATAGTAATTCATATAGAAATATTGCAATCAATCTTTTAAAAAATAATAAAATAACTTATGCAAAGCTTCATGATGATCCAGTATGGACAGAATTGCAACCAATACTTATAGAGTCTTCAAAACACATTGAGCTTCATCATGATTGTGAAGATGTAAAAGAAGCTTTTGCTGGTGAGTATGCTTCATTTAACCGTGGTATAGTTGCTGAGGTACTAGATAATAAAAATGTTGTAGAGAAAAAAACACTTACAGATAAAATTGATAATATTTTAATACACCCAATGTTTGGTATCCCAATCTTTTTATTTTTCATGTGGGGATTATTTCAACTAACATTTGAGATAGGTGCGATTCCTATGGAATATATAGATGCATTTTTTGGATGGTTTGGTGATACCGTAGGTGCTACAATTCCAAATGAAGATGTCCGCTCTTTAATAGTAGATGGAATTATTGCCGGTGTTGGGGCTGTTGTGCTTTTTGTACCAAATATTATCATTCTTTTTATCGGTATCGCCCTTTTAGAGAGTACTGGTTACATGTCAAGAGTTGCTTTTTTACTTGATGGTTTCTTTCATAAATTTGGATTACATGGACAGTCTTTTATACCACTAGTAACAGGTTTTGGTTGTTCTATCCCAGCTTATATGTCTGCTAGAATACTTAAAAATGACCGTGATAGACTACTTACTCTTTTTATTATTGGTTTTATGTCTTGTGGTGCTAGACTTCCGGTTTATGTTTTATTTGCTGGAGCTTTTTTCTCACCTGAGATGGCTGGTAATATTTTATTTATTATCTATATCTCTGGTGCTTTAATAGGTCTAGTTGCTGCAAAGATATTAAAACTGACAGCTTTTAAAGGACTGGATGAACCATTTGTTATGGAGATGCCAAAGTATAGACTTCCCTCTGTAAAACTAATTTGGCATACAGTTGTAACAA
>JAFLJV010000025.1 GCA_022712845.1 Sulfurimonas sp.
GTCACCTTTTACATTTCCAAAAAGACGGAAAGAAAGAGAAACTAAACGAGAAAAGTGAGAAACTATCTCAATTGGAAACATTAACCAGTATAACCACCAAACTGGACCTAAAAAGTGTTTTAAATATTTTACAATACCTTGACGACGAATACCTTCAAAGTTATAATATACAAATACACATAGTGCAAGAGTAAAAGCAAACTCTAAAAATGCAGTTGGAGATTCAAAACCTGGAACAATTCCAATCAAGTTAGCAAAACAAACAAAAAGACCAATAGTTGCAACTAGTGGAAGATAACGACGAGCTGGTTCAGCACCCATAACATCTGTTCCCATTTGAAGAACACCTGATACATATGCTTCCATAAGATTTTGAGTCCCTTTTGGAACTAGTTGTAAGTTTGACATAGCTACTTTTACTAATACTAAAGCTATTCCTGCTGCTAAAAGCATGTGCGTCATGTAGATAAAAACTTTATCATGAGATATTAAACCGAAAAATGTGAATAATTCACCCATAGGTGTACTCCCTGTCTTAAATAATTGGGGTATTATAGTCAAAATATGATTAAAATTTTATAATACCAATTAATTTTTTTACTATTTTTCTATCTTTGTTTAGTTTTGGGCTTAGTATCTTTAGCTGTATAGTTTTTATTTGCTATACTTTCTAAAAATACTGTTGCGTATGAACCTTTTGGAAGTGTAAAAGAGATATTTAACTTTGTTTCTTTTCTTATATATTTGCAAACTATATCTTGTGGATATATTAGTGCCTCTCTTCTATAACCTTTTTCTTGTAAAAACTCATCATCAAACTCTTTTTCAATCTCTCTAGCTTCATCTCTCGCACGAAACACATCTCTACCGCATAAAAGACCTGTTGGAGTTAGTTTATAAGATTCAAACTCTCTTTTTGGCATAATTTTTGGAGTTGAGAGTTTTTTATCCTTTGATATATATACATCACCATCAAGAAGTAAAAATTTACCATTATTTTTTTCATAACTAAGCTCTACTCTTTCTCTAAGCCAATCATTAAAAAATGTACTTTGATAGATAGAGATTAAAAAGTTTTTTATTTTTGTATCTTCTATAAATATATCACCTTTTATCATATCTTTTGCTTGTTGTATAGAATCATTATCACGACCAAATCTTTGATAACCAAAATAGTTTGGAAGTCCATTTTTAGCTATTTTTCTTGCACATTTTTCTATTTTTCCTGAGTCAATATTATCAACAAAATGCAAATTTATACTAAATCTATTTCCACTTAAATTACCCATTCTTATAGAGTGAGAGTGCCTAGTAGTCTTTAATATTTTAATCTGCTTATGATGAAATTTTTTAAGCATTTTCTCATAACTTGCATCAACTGAAATATACTGCGTAGTAGTTGCATGTTTATCTTTTAAGCCTGCATAACCTATCTTTTGTGCAGGTATACTCAAGTACTCTGCAAGTATTGCAACCATATCCCAAGTTGTAAGCTCAACTTTTTTTATATGAAGTATAAGGTAGTTTCCCTTACCTTTAAACTCACTAAGTGGAATTTCATCAACGATAAAATCATCTTTTGTTTGGTAAAATTTAAAACCTATATCACTTGTAGTATCTAAATATTCTCTTTTTCTCATAATGCTAAAAACTTTAATTTTTTTGAAGCGATATTTATATCTTTTTTTATCGCTTTTTTTAACTCTTCTAGTGAGTCAAATTTTTTATTCTCTCTTATAAAAGAGACAAAACTAATACTAATTGTTTTACTACAACTAACTTCCCCATCAAGAATATGGCTTTCAATAGCAAAACTCCCATCTGTACTCACTCTATGACCCATAAATGAAACAGATGGATGATAATGTTCTTCATCATCTATGCGTGTTAAAGTTACATAAACACCCTCTTTTGGTAACAAGAACTCTTTTGCTTCTATATTGATAGTTGCTACTAACTCTTTTTTACCGATACCTTGACCTTTTACAATCTTACCCCTAATTGTATAATTATGTCCTAAAAAAGCATTTGCTCCTTTAATATCACCAATTTGAAGTTTTGCCCTTATTTTATGTGAGTGAACAGAGTCATTATGAAGTTTAACTTCATCTATTACTTGTACCTCTCCGCTAAAAAGAGTATTTAAATCTTCAAAAGAGTATTTTCTATTTTTTCCAAAATGAAAATCATATCCAACCACTATTTTTTTAAGTTTTGGAAATTTTTCTTGTAAAAATAGTATAAACTCTTCTCCACTTAAATGACGAATATTATCTAGTTTAAGATAAAGAATCGGATACTTAGAAAAGTTTTCTCTCTCATTCTTAGGAGTAAGATTTGCATAACCTGTCTCAATTACAACTATAGTACCATATTTATCTAGAGCATTAAAAAGATGTTGATGCCCAATATGCATCCCATCAAAACCACCTATAGCTATGGCTGTGCTATTTTTCATATTATTCATTTATGCACTCTTAAGAGCCTTTGTTAAAAACATTTTTATTAAAGACTGATATGGTACATCCATTGCATTTGCTTTAATTTTTAACTCTTCTATCATATCAACAGGTAAACGAAGAGATATACTTTTTGTTGTTTTTTTAAGATTAGCAAAACGTACTGATTTTACTTTATCCATATCAAAATACTCAGTTACATCATTAGTATTCCAAAAAATAGCTTCATCTTCTTCACTCTTAAATACTGGTGCTGTTTTAAGCTTTTTCATAAATAATTTTCTCCTTTTTGCTCATACTTATAGCAGATATCACTCTAATATGTTTATCTCTCACCGTAAAAACTACTGTTATAAGTTCATCATAATCATTTTTACCAAGCCCAACACAACGACACTCATCATTTGAGTGTTTAAAATCTTTTACTACTAATAGTGGTTCATTAAAAAAAACTTCCTCGATTGTACTCCATTTTAAACCATGCTTATTCTCATTTTTATGAATATTACCTTCATCCCATTCGAATCCTATGATTAAATCGATATCTAAACAATCAAATTTCATTTTTCTCCTTGTATATCGCTATTATATACAAATTATAATATTTTGTCAAAATATTATTTCTCAAAAAAGTAACAATACTCCAAATTACCATCTTTTCCAGTTAGTTTAGACTCAGATTTTAAAATTAGTTTCCATCCCTTTAATTTACAAGCATCTTCAAATCTCACCATCGCTAATTCTATAGCTTTTTCATCCAAAACTACACCGTTATTATCTCGTTTTGCTTCTTTTCCAACTTCAAACTGTGGTTTAAAAAGAAGTATAATTTTACTATTTGCTAGTCTATGAACATCATCAAGTATATGAAGTAGAGATATAAAAGCTACATCATTTACAACTATGTCAAACTTTTTATCACTCTCAAATTTTCGTATATCACAGCTTTCATATGAGTGGACTCTTTTATCATCTCTTAAGCTTTTATGCAGTTGATCACGACCTACATCAACAGCACTTACCTCTTTTACACCTCTCTCTAGTAAAACTTGTGTAAAACCACCTGTTGATGAACCGATATCAAGGGCTATATCATCTTTTATATCAAGTTTTAACTCATCTAAAAATCTACTTAGTTTAAAAGCAGAACGAGATACATAAGATTTATGCTCTTTTAATTTTACCTCATCACTGTTTGCTAGTTTATATGAGCTTTTTAGTATCACTTTATCATTTACACTTACATACCCATCTTTTATGAGAGCTTGTGCTTTATTTCTAGTTTCAACTAAAGCTTTTTTAACTAAACAATTATCTAGTCTTATCAATTTTATCTCTCATTTGTAATTCGGTTAAACACTCTACTCCTAAAGCAATAGCTTTGTCATACTTACTACCAGCATCTTCACCATAAATGAGATAATTAGTCTTCTTAGAGACACTTCCAGATACTTTAGCACCAAGTGATTCTAGTAGCTCTTTTATAATACCTCTTGATTCACTCATAGTTCCAGTGAGTACTGCAGTTTTATCTTTAAATGGGTTCTCTTTAGCTTCTTGCTTTTTTATAGGTTCCAAGGGCTTTAAAATATCTTGTAAGTTAAGTATAGTTTCTCTGTTAACTCTAACAAACTCTAAGATAGATTCAGCCATCTCTTCACCTATGCCATCGCACTCTATAATTTCTTCTTTTGTTACATTTATAAAGTTAGAGCCAAAATTTTCACTTAATGTTTTTGAAGCAACTTCTCCAGCGTGTTCTATCCCAAGTGAGTTTATAAACCGCCAGTACTCACTTCCTTTAGCATTCTCAAGTGAGTTTAGTAAGTTTTGAGATTTTTTCTCTTTAAAGCCCTCTAATTCTAAAAGCTTATCTAGTGTTAGACTAAACAAATCAACTACACTTTTTACTAAACCTGAGTTAAAAAGAGCTTCAACTATTTTATTACCAAGTCCATCTATATTTAAACATGGTTTTGATGCAAAATATATGATAGAATTTATAACTCTAGCTTCACACTTAAGGTTTTGACATTTTAAAAGTACACCCTCATCTAAAAGCTCACTTTTACATATTGGACAAGTTTGAGGTCTTTCATACTTAACCTCACGTCCATCTCTCTCATGAGTTAAAACTTTTATAATTTTAGGTATAACATCCCCACTTCTAAGAATTATAACTTTATCATTAAGTCTTATATCTTTTCTATCTATTTCATCAAAATTATGAAGAGTTGCTCTCTCAACTACAACACCATCTATATAAGTAGGCTCAACTATTGCAACAGGAGTAACTGCACCAGTCCGTCCAACTTGAAGAATTATCTCTTTAACTATTGTAATTTTTTCAACTGCTGGGAATTTATAAGCAACTGAAAAACGAGGATTTTTAACAGTGTAACCCATATCTATTTGAGAGCTTATCTCATTCACTTTTACAACCATACCATCAAGCATCATTGAGTAGCTATCACGCTCTTTATTCATAACATCATATATCTTTTGAATATCATCAATATCTTTACAGATTGCACTTTGTGGTGGTTTTCTAAATCCAAGTAAGTATATATACTCCATCTTATCACTTAGAAGTTTTTGTTCTAGTGAATTTTCTCCAACTCCATAAGGTAAAAACACTAAATTTCTTGATGCTGTTATGGATGAATCTAGCTGTCTTAAACTTCCAGCAGCTGCATTTCTAGGGTTTGCAAAAACTGCTTCATCATTTTTTACTCTCACTTGATTAATTTTTTCAAACTCTTCTTTAAAAATAACCACTTCACCACGAATTTCAATTTTTTCTTTATACTCTATAGTGAGTGGAACTGAGCGAATAGTTTTTATATTTTGAGTTATTAACTCCCCCACTTCGCCATCTCCTCTAGTAATACCTTGAGATAACTCACCATTTTCATAAATAAGATTAAGACTTGCTCCATCAAATTTTGGTTCACAATAAAATGAAATATTTTCATCTAGTTTATATGTTTTTTTAAGCCAAGCTTCTAATCCTTCTTTATCAAAAACATCTTCTAAAGACCACATACGAGAGAGATGAGGAGCTTTTGTAAAACCATCTAAGACAACATCACCAACTCTTTGTGTTGGGGAGTTTTTCTCTATATCATTTAAATTTTTTTCTTCATACTTTAAAACTTCATGATAAAGCTTATCATAGACCTCATCAGTTGTAATAGGATTATCAAGAACATAATAATGTCGTGAATATATATTTAATTGCTCTACTGCTTTTTTATACTCTTGCAAATTCATAATGAAATTTTATCTTAATCTTATTAAATTCAAATTTTATCCATAATATTTTTTTCACAATTAATTCACATAAAATAGTTATAATATTTAAAATAAAAACAAAGGTTTAAAATATGAAAAAAATTTTACTAATCTCTACATTATTTGTTAGCGTATGTTTTGCAGATGATAGCTTTGCAAAACATGAAGCAAAAATGAAACAGATACAAGAGCGTACAATGACTCAAGAGAATCAAGGCTCAGGTGAACAAAAAAGAAATAGATATAGATATAAAAATGGTGGTAATCAATCAGAACATTCTGGTCCACAAGATGGAACGGGCAATCAATTCAAAGGTTCTAATGGCGGAGATAGAGGACGAAGATAGTTCTCTAAAATAAACGTGTCTCTTTTAGGGACACAAAACAAACATCATATAATTCTAAATTACACAATTCACTTACATATTTTTATAAAAAAATTATTCATATAATAATAGCTATTTTCTATTTTTAGTTACAAGCAAAAATCATTCCTTTCTTTATAAATTCACAATTATTTCACAGTTTTATTTTATACTTTCTTTAACTTTAAATAAAAGGAGACAAAATGGGTACGGGTTCATGTGGATCTTGCGGTTCATCGCAACAAATGCAAATGCAAAATATGTACGGTTCTGGCGGAGGTCAGGGTAAAGGCGGCATGAAAGATATCATGCAAAGTTTATCTACTGAAGATAGAGCAACGATGAAAGAGAGTCTTAGTTCTATGAGTCAAGAAGATAGAATGGCAGCGGTCGCTCAAATGAAAGAAGTTGATGCAGCTGTTTTAAGTTCAGAAGAATATACTCAAGCACTTCTTGATATATTAGATGCATCTGTTACTAACGAAGCGGAAACTGAAGGTTTTTCAGTATATGCATAGTACTTTTTTAGGTATAATTTTTTATGAAAATTTTATACCTAGAAGATGATGCCAATTTATCAGAAACAGTAGAAGAATTCCTCAATGATGAGGGCTTTGACGTAGTTGCTGTTTATGATGGAGAAGAAGCATTAGAAACTATTTACAAATATAACTTTGATATGCTCTTACTTGATGTGAATGTTCCTCAAATAAATGGATTTGAGCTATTAAAAGAACTCAGAAGTGCTGGTATTTCAACACCTGCTATTTTTACAACCTCACTCAACAGTATTGATGATTTATCAAATGGATATAATTCTGGTGCTGATGATTACATAAAAAAACCATTCGCTTTAAAAGAGTTGCTATTTCGTATAAAAGCCCTTTTTAAAAGAGAATTTAAAATACAGAGTGAATTAATTAGAATAACAAAAGAAATTGATTTTAATACATACACAAATGAATTAATATATGATAAAAAAACAATTTTATTAAACCCAAAAGAAGTACTGCTTTTAAAACTACTTTTAAAATATAAAAATGAATGCGTTACTTTTGAAAACATATATCAAAGTGTTTGGTCATATGATGAAACACATAGTGAAATGAGCTTACGAACTTATATAAAAAACTTACGTAAACATATAGGAAAAGAGAATATCCTTAGCATAAAAAAGGTAGGATATAAACTTGTATAAAAGTGAAAAGCAAACAATTACTTATGTACTAACCCTTTATCTAAGCTCTACACTACTACTAATCGCCACACTTTTCACCAGTTACTATTTTTACAAGCAAGAACAACTTATACATGATGAAAAAAAGGTTCTAAAAGAGTATAGCATGGATATTGAAGACTCACTCGCCTCATTACATGAAGATAATAACGAAAGGTATGAATACCCCAGGCTTGATAACTTTAACAGTGCTATTTATGACATAGATAAAAATCTAATCTTTTCAACACTTGATATACAAATGGACAATATTGACAAAGAGTTTTTGTTTAAAGGTTCTAATTCTTATTATGTATCTTCTATCAAACCTTACTATTTAGGTGCTGCCTATACTGTTATTGAAAAAAAAAAAAACCTGTTAATATTTTAAATGATTTAATTACTCTTGCAATTGTCGTCATCATAATTACAATTATAACTTCATTGTTTCTAGTCAAACTTGTTTTAAAACCCATAAGAGATAATTTACACCTTCTTGATAATTTTATAAAAGACACAACTCATGAATTAAATACTCCTATTACAACAATTCTTGCAAATATTGAGACACTTGACGCACAAAATTGTAATGAAAAAACTATGAGAAAACTACAAAGAATTAAAGTTGCTTCAGCGACTATTTCCAACTTATATAAAGATTTGGTTTATCTTCTTCTAAATCATAAAATTTCATCTCAAAATGAAGAGTTGAATTTAGCTGAAATATTAAATCAAAGAGTACAATATTTTATGCAAATGGCAAATATAAAAAATGTAAAACTACATGTAGATATAAAAGATGATGCATACTTTAATGCTGATAAACAAAAAATAGAGCGTTTGATAGATAACATACTCTCAAATGCAATTAAATATACAAATAAAAAAACTATCATAAATATTATTTTGACATCATCCATTTTATCAATTACAGATGAAGGTAAAGGGATGAGTGAGGATGAGATTAGTAAGATTTTTCAGAGATACAAAAGGTTTGATAAAACACAAGGTGGTTTTGGAATTGGATACAGTATTATCAAGTCAATTATTGATGAATACAATATAAAAATAAAGATACAATCTCAAATAAACAAAGGAACAAAGGTTACATTAAAATGGTAAAAACAACGCTGTTAATACTTATTTTATCAAGCTTTTTAAATGCTTCTTCATTTGAAAAAGAGTGTTTGTATTGTCATACTGATGATTTTAAATTTAATATGATGATGAAAAAATACACTACTAAATATAGCAGTGAAAGAAAAATAAAAAAAGCGATATTTGAGTATCTTAAAAACCCTACACAAGACAAATCTGTTATGCCATTAGGATATATAAATAGATTTGGTATAAAAGAAAAAATAGAATTAGATGATAAAACTTTAAAAGAGATGATAGGTATATATTATAAACAGTTTAATCTAAAATCTAAAATATATTAAATTTTACTATAAAATTTTATCTATTCAAAAGATTAGTAGGTTTTCCAAAATAA
>JAFLJV010000026.1 GCA_022712845.1 Sulfurimonas sp.
TGGTGGAACATGTATACAAATGGAAGATGAAATAGCAGCAATTTGTGCTGTAATTGGTGCAGGTATGGCTGGTGTTAGAACTATGACAGGTACATCTGGACCTGGTATGAGTCTTAAAGCAGAAAACTTAGGTCTTGCTCAGATGGCAGAAGTACCTTTAGTTTGTGTTAATGTTATGCGTGGTGGTCCATCAACTGGTCTTCCAACTCGTGTATCTCAAGGTGATATCCTTCAGTCTAAAAATCCATCTCATGGTGATTATAAATCAATCACTTTATGTGCTGGTACATTAGCTGAGTGTTATACTGAAACTGTAAGAGCATTTAACCTTGCTGATAGATTTATGCAACCGGTTATTGTTTTACTAGATGAGACTATTGGTCATATGCACGGTAAAGCTGATCTTCCAACAGTTGAAGAAGTTAAAGCTGGAATTGTTCCAAGAAAGAAATTTGATGGTCCTGCTGAAGAGTATTTTCCATATGATTGTGAGCATGATGAGCCAGCAGTTCTTAACCCTATGTTTGAAGGTTACAGATACCACTTTACAGGCCTTCACCATGATAAGAATGGTTTCCCAACTGAGGAGATTGAAACATGTCGTAAACTTATTCAGCGTTTAGAGGATAAAGTTGCACTACATGAAGATGAATTAGAGTCTTATGAAGAGTTTATGATGGATGATGCTGATATTATGATTGTTGCTTATGGATCAGTTTCATTAGCAGCTAAAGAATCAATTCGTCATCTTCGTGCTGAAGGTATAAAAGCTGGACTGTTTAGACCAATTACAATTTGGCCTTCACCAGCTACAAAAATCAAAGAATATACTGATAAAATTGAAAAAGTTCTAGTTGTTGAACTTAATATTGTTCAATATCACAGTGAAATTCAAAGAGCAGCTGCAAGACTAGATATTGATGGTCTTTTTAAAGTTAATGGTAGACCTATATCTCCTTATGAGATTGTAAATAAAGTAAAGGAGTTATAAGATGGCATTTAATTATGAAAAATATTTAAGACTACAAAAAATGCCAACACTATGGTGTTGGGGTTGTGGTGATGGTGTTATATTAAAAGCATTTGTTAGAGCGATTGAAAAAATGGGTGTTAAACAAGATGATGTATGTGTAGTTTCTGGGATAGGTTGTTCTGGTAGATTTTCATCATATGTTGATTTTAATACTATTCATACAACTCACGGTCGTACAGTAGCTTACGCAACTGGTGTAAAACTAGCTTGTCCAGATAAGCTTGTGATTTGTGTGGCTGGTGATGGTGATGCATTAGCAATTGGTGGTAACCATACAATTCACGGTTGTAGAAGAAATATTGACATGACTATGATTGTTATTAATAATTTTATCTATGGTTTAACTAATTCACAAACTTCTCCTACTACTCCTGCAGGAATGTGGACAGTAACTCAAAAAGCTGGTAATATTGATCCAACTTTTGATACTTGTAATTTAGCTATCGCTTCTGGAGCTTCTTTTGTTGCTCGTGAAACTATGCTTGATCCAAAGAAACTTGAAAAAATTCTTATTAAAGCGATGGAGCATAAAGGTTTCTCTATGATGGAAGTTCTTTCAAACTGTCACATTAACCTTGGTCGTAAGAATAAAATGGTTTCTGCTATGGAGAACTTAGAGTGGATTGATAGTATTACTGTTTCTAAAAAGAAATATGATGCAATGACTGAAGATGAGCAATTAAATTTATTCCCTCTTGGTGTTTTAAAAGAAGACAAAGAAGCTGATGAATATTGTGACATGTATGAAGAAATTATTAAAGTACATCAAGGTGAGCGTAAGAAAATCACCCAAGATGACTTTACTAAAAAAATATAAGGAGACACAATGAGTAAAACATTAATGAGATTTACAGGTGTTGGTGGACAAGGTGTTCTCCTTGCTGGTGAAATTTTTGCAGCTGCAAAAATTAAAACTGGTGGCCATGGGTTAAAAACTGCAACATATACATCACAAGTTCGTGGTGGACCAACTGTTGTTGATATCCAACTAGACGATAAAGAGATTTATTATCCATATGCAAATGATGGTGAGATTAACTTCATGCTATCTGTTGCACAAGTAAGTTATAACTCTTTTAAAGATGGTGTTAAACCAGGAGGAACAATTGTAATTGATCCAAACCTTGTTAAGCCAACTGATGAAGATAGAAAAACATGGAATATTTATGAGATTCCAATTATTACTATTGCAAAAGAAGAGGTTGGTAATGTTATTACTCAATCTGTTGTTGCTCTTGCAATTGCAAACACTATGATGAGTGCTCTTGAAAAAGATCATCTTGTAAAAGTTATGCTTTCTAAAGTACCAGCAAAAGTTCATGATGTAAATATAGTTGCTTATGATTTAGGTGAAAAATATGCTAAAGAAGTTATGGCTTAATAACTTTACTTTAAAAGGTGGTCTTTAATTGGACCACTTTTTTTTAACTAAGATACTAATATTAATTAATATTCAATACTCTATGCTATTAAATTCTAATACTTTCCCAAAAAAACTCTACATGTTTTTCAAACTGAGTTGACATACTATTTACAGAATAATTATCAACTTTCATAAGCGTTATCTGTAGTCTAATATAGAATAGGGTGGATAAAAACTCATAAGAAACCATCATTGGATCTGATGAGCGTATAATATTGTTCTGCATCATTATAAAAAATGCTTCTGAGAGCATCTTTATGTTTTGTGTGTGAAACTGATCCATAAACTGCTCTCTAAGCTCTTTGTTTTGAAAAAGCTCTATCATTAGTAGCCTAAACATGTTCTCGTTATTTTTATCAAATGTAAGCAACTTATACTGCATTGTAAATCTTTGTAAAAAAGCTTTTCCTTTTAATGCTGATTCTTTTATATCTTCATTGGAAGTAGAGAAGGGCGAAGTAAATATATCTTTTGCAACACTTAAGAATATTTCCTCTTTATTTTTAAAATGATTATATAAAGCACTCTCTCTAATCCCTACATTTGAAGCTATTTTTCTTACACTTGTACCTTTATATCCATGCTCTGAAAAGAGTATAGCTGATACCTTTAATATCTTTTGTTTTGTATTACTTCCCTTGGGAAGTGCCGTATTGCTAGGCATAGTAGACCTTTTGTTGATATATGAACAGTTGTTAACTTTAAAAGTATTATATATGAACACTTGTTAATATAAGCTTATTACATAGTGAACAATCGTTCATATATTTATTATGACAAGTGAACAGTTGTTCATTAGTAGTTTTTAAGAAAATATTGTATTATTTCACAGGTACAACAGATAGCAACTTGTATTATATGCAAGAGGAAAGTCCGAGCTGCTCTGAGACAGTGTTCCATTTAACTAATGGCCGTAGTAATACGAGGGAAAGTGCAACAGAAAGTAAACTTCCGCTTTTAGTTCGCTAGAAGCGGTAAAGGTGAAAGGGTGGAGTAAGAGCCCACCAGTCTTTATGGCAACATAGAGAGCTTGTAAACCCAACATGGCAGCAAGAAATAGATGGTCAGCGTCTCATAATGCTACTGCTTCGCTAGAGACACTATGTAAATGGTGTACTAGATTAATACTATCAAAACAAAACTCGGCTTATGTTGTGCCTCTTACTCAAATAAGCAACAATAAATTAGATATAATTACGCCAATTAAGTAATATATTAAATAATTTATCTTTTTTATATCCATATATCTAGTCATATACTATTTAATATTAAATTTAAAAATACTAAAGTTATTTAGCGGAGTAGTACTAAATCTATTTTCAAGAGAATATCCATTATGTTAACCAATATTAATGCATTTAAATTATGAGCAAGCCCTTTATAGTTAAGTTGTCTATTGGAGCTGTGATTATTTTATTAGTTATTGCTTATGGATTTTATGAAAAATATAGAAAAGAGCAACTTTATAATGTGGTGATATCATTGTGCAAAGACATACAGGTTGGAAAATCAAAAATAATAGATTTTTTATAAATGGAAAAATTATAAAAACAATAGTCTTTTGCAAAAGCATAGACTAATACTTGGAGCATTATTTAATATATGAATACAAAAACTCTATTACTTATACTTATACTCTTAATATTTAGTTTTTCTAACCTACTCTCAAGTAACTATAGCTTTAGAAAATATCAACATGTAAAGAGTTTTTACTCAGACATTAGTTCAGATTCTATAGAGATTGGATTAAAATATAATATTCCTCCAGCAGCTATAATGGCTATAGCAGGACTTGAATCAGGTTATGGAAATGGTTATGTAGCTCAAATTACAGGAAATATACTTAGTTTGGGTGCTTTTAAAGGTGATAAAGAGTTACCAAGACTCTATTTGCCCTACTCTAAGATAAACAAAAGTGTTATTTTTGATCCAAAAGAGATTAAACAAAGTGATAAAAATGATTTATCTTGGAAAAAAAGACCAAAAAGTTATAAAAGAGACTATAGACCAAAGCCTTATGCTGGGTCTACTTCAAATTTAGAATTACTAACATATAATAAAAAATTAAAAAATAAAGCATCTAAAGATTGTTTAAGTGATTTTGCTACAAGATGGATAAAAAGTAACTCAAAAGTTAAAGTTTTTAGAGATGCTAGAATTTGGTTAGATAAGCAGGTATCAAGTAGAGGAAGTCAGATACTTTTTGATAATAATACAAATAAAAAATTTATTGAAATGATTGGCGGACATTCTCACTCTTTTAATTATAGAAAAACTTGGCCAAAAAAAGCTAAACTTATTATGGCTAAAGCAGGATTAGTTAAATTAACTTCCGATATACACATTAAAAAAATGAACTTTAATAAAGCATGGGATAGATAAGTGAATAAAAAAGAAGAATTGATTAACGATATACAAAATTTACTAAATACTTATGATGGAATACATAAAACATCTATCAATTCCTCTCTTTTAGAATTCATGGATGAAGCAACCTTAATAAGTATTATAGACTCTTTACTTACACAAAAAGAAAATTCTAAAGAATCTGACATAAAATGGCTTGAAAAATTTAAAAAAAATAACAATTAAAAATACTACTAATGTTACCTTGTTTGTGTCTTTCTGTTACACTCAGCTATAATTTATATTATCTTGTTTGATTTGTTACCAAATAATCTGCTATAATTCTTCAATTAATTTTACTAAGGATAACATTATGTCTAATACAGATTTAGTTCAACTTACACAACAAACAAAAAAATTATCAGCAATGGTAGTAGAGGATGAAAAAATTGTTAATGAACTTTTAAGTTCAACTTTTAAAAACTTTTTTTCAAATGTAGAATCATGTTTTAATGGTCAAGAAGCACTTGATGCATACGCAAAATCAGCTCCTGATGTTGTTTTTGTTGATATTATTATGGATGGGATGGATGGAATAGAACTTTCACGTAAACTTCGTAAAATCAATCCTAATCAGATAATTATTGTTATATCTGCAAGTAATGATATAGAAAAAATTTCTGAGTCAATTGAGGTTGGTGTAAATAGTTTTGTACAAAAACCAATAGATACTAAAAAAATTATAGAACTTTTAACAGGCATAATTTCAATGATTAATAAAAAGAAAAAAATAGAGACTAAAACTTTCTCTATATCTCTTCCTCTTGATCTTTATGAAGTTGTTAATGAAAATGCAAAAGCTGAAAGTATCTCTAAAAATGCTGTTATAATTAGAGCACTTCGTAGTTTTTACGATTAAAAACTAAATTTTCTACTTATATACTGAGCCATTTTATAGTTTATTAAGATATAAATCTATATAATCTCGGCTCAGTAATTATATTACTAAGTGGCCCCGTCGTCTAGCGGTTAGGATCCATGGTTTTCATCCATGTTACAGGAGTTCAATTCTCCTCGGGGTCACCACTCACATTACCTTTATCAAACACTTTCAATCTTTACGCTATTTATATAAAAATCATCTTTCGTACCAGCCTTTTGAGTTAGTTTATGATTTTAACTTCTTGTGCACAAGCTCATTCACCACCTTTGGATTTGCTTTGCCTCCTGTAGTCTTTAACACTTGCCCGACAAAGAAGCCTAAAAGTTTGGTATTACCTGCTTTAAACTTGAGCACGTTATCTGGATTTTTTGCAATTATTTTATCAATAATAGGCAAAATTTTAGCGGGGTCACTTATCTGTACAAGTCCTTTATCTTCAACTATTTTTGTTGGATTTTCTCCAGATTTTGCCATCTTTTCAAAGACTTGTTTAGCAATTTTATTTGAAATAGTCTCTCCATCAATCATTTTAACAAGCTCTGCTATTTGTTTTGCATTAAATTTAACTTCACTTATCTGCTTCTCTTTTAACTCTCTAGCTACCTCATTAGTTACAATATTTGCTAGAGATACAGGGCTATTAAGAACAGATAAAGTCTCTTCATAAAATAATGATAGTTGTTCATCACGAGCTATAATATTAGCTACTTCACTATTTAGTCCAAACTCAGTAGTATATTTATCAAATAGCCTTTGCTGTTCTTCTTTCATTGCTACAACTTCACCGTCTACTTGTACTTTATTAGCTTTGGATTTAGGTGTTGGTTCTATTATTTTTGCCTTTTTACCCCAAGAGTCTTTAAGCCCAACTATTTTGTTAAACACAGGTTTTTCATCTGTATAGTCAACAGGGTCAGCATAAAAATACCCTTGTCTCTCAAACTGAAATCTAACATCAGGTTTTTCGTTTATAACAGCAGGTTCAATTAGAGCGTTTTTTATAATTTTTAAAGAGTTTGAATTTAAATCTTCTAAACCTTCGGGAGCTTCACAAGAATATAATCTATCATATACTCTTACTTCTACAGATTTAGCAGTTTTAGCGTCAACCCATTGAATAGCACTTTTAACCTTAATACCACTAGTATCAGAACCACTTTTAGAATCAGGATAATACTCTGCTTTTATCTCTATAACATTACCGCTAACATCTTTGATAACTTCTTTAAAAGATATGATAAACCCGTGTCTAAGTCTTACTGATTGTTCAGGTGTAAGACGAAAGTAACCTTTTGGAGGATTTTCATTAAAATCATCACGCTCTATATAGATTTCCTTTGAAAAAGGCAATTTTCTTGAACCATCTTTAGATACATCGTGAGGATAGTATGGAGCATCAATCTCTTCAGAACCTTCATAATTCACTATAGTTACTTTTAATGGATCAAGCACACACAAAACACGAGGTACTTTTTTATTTAAATCATCTCTAATACAAAATTCAAGTTGAGCAACATCCACCATAGAGTTTGCTTTTGCTATACCTATTTGATCACAAAAATTTAAAATAGATTCTGGAGTATAACCTCTTCTTTTATATCCAGCGATAGTTGGTAAACGAGGGTCATCCCAACCACTAACTTGTCCGCCTTGTACAAGTTCTAAAAGTTTTCTCTTACTCATAACTGTATAGTTAATTCCAAGTCGTGCAAATTCATGCTGAAAAGGACGGGGTTCAAGACTTAGAGTATCTAATACCCAGTTATAAATATCGCGGTTATTTTCAAACTCTAGTGTACAAATAGAATGAGAAACTCCCTCAATATAATCAGACAAACAATGAGCAAAATCATACATTGGGTAGATACACCATTCATTTTTTGCTCTAAAATGATGTGCGTGTCGTATGCGATAAAGGAGAGGATCTCTCATCTTCATATTTGCAGCCGACATATCAATTTTTGCTCGAAGGATATGCTCGCCATCTTTGAACTCTCCATTTTTCATTCTCTCAAAAAGGTCTAGGTTTTCTTCTACTGAACGCTCGGCAAATTTACTTCTTTTTCCAGCTTCTTTAACAGTTCCTCTATATTCTCGAATTTCTTCTTCATCCAAACTATCAACATATGCTTTGCCCATTTTAATGAGCTGGGTAGCATAATCATAAATGCGAGGAAAATAATCAGAAGTAAAATATACTTCATTACCAAAATCAAATCCAAGCCACTCAACAGCATCTTTAAGAGCCTCAACATAAGCAGTGTCTTCTTTAGTTGGGTTGGTGTCGTCCATTCTAAGATTACAATGACCATTATAATCACTTGCAATACCAAAATTTATACAAATAGACTTAGCATGTCCGATATGAGGAAAGCCATTAGGTTCTGGGGGAAACCTTGTAATAATTTCTTTATTTTTGCCTGACTTTAAGTCCTCTTCAACTATTGTTCGTAAAAAATCTTTGCTCTCACTCATTATTATTAAACCTTTTGATTTTAAAACTTTTATAAGGGTAGTATTTTATCAAAATACATCCTATAATTAATTAAAAATTTGTTAAAATCATAAAAATATTATTTTAGGAATTTTAATGCTAAGATTTGCACCTAGTCCAACTGGTGATATGCACATAGGTAACTTAAGAGTTGCCCTATTTAACTATATTGTGTCAAAACAAAAAAATGAAGATTTAATCATTCGTATACAAGACTTAGATAAAGAAAAAAATATAGAAGGTAAAGATCAAGAGATTCTGGACTTACTATCTTTATTTAATATTGAATACTCACAAGTAATTTACCGAAGTCAAAATGTACGCTTTCACTCTGCTATGGCTCTACAATTAGTACATGAAAAAAAAGCTTTTTCTTGTTTTTGTTCAGATGAATGGCTTGATAAAAAAAGAGAAGAGGCTAAAGAGCAAAAAATTACATATAGATATGATGATGCATGTAGAAACCTTCCTGATGAACTTGTACTTGATAATACAAGCCCATTTACAATAAGAGTTATAAAACCTAATGATTCTATCACGATAAAAGATTATATTAAAGGTGAAGTTAATTTTGAGTCAGAAGATGTAGATAGTTTTATAATTCTTAGACAAGATAAGACACCTACATATAACTTTTCATGTGCAGTTGATGATATGTTAAATGATATATCTTTAGTTATTCGTGGTGAAGATCATATGAATAATACTCCAAAACAAAACCACATTAGAAATTCTCTTAAGTATGATAAAAAAATCGAGTATGCTCATTTACCTGCTATTTTAAATGATGATGCTTTTAGTGTTAAGTGGCTTTTAGAAGAGGGGTTTTTACCTTCTGCTATTTCAAATTATTTAATATCAATAGAGAACAAGCCACCAAAAGAGATTTTTACACTTGAGGAGTCTATAGAGTGGTTTGATCTTGCTAAAATTTCTAAGTCCTCTGCTCACTTTGATATTAGTATGTTAAAACATATAAATAAAGAACATCTAAAAAATCTTGATGATAAAGAATTATCAAGATATGTTGGTTTTGCTGATACAGAGATAGGTAAGCTTGCTAAAGTTTATCTTGAAGAAGTTGATACAACTAAAGAATTAAGAACTAAGATAGAACCTATATTTGCAGATAAAAAAATACCAAAGGAGTTTTTAGACTCTGCTAAAACAATGCTAGAAACTATTAAAAGTGCACCCTACTTTGATGAATATAGTGATTTTAAAAATTATATAATGAAAGAATCAGGACTTAAAGATAAAGATTTTTTAAATACTTTTAGATACTTACTAACTGGTGCTGGAAATGGTCCAGATATTGCTGAGATATATAAATATCTTAAAAACTATATAGGAGAGATTATTAAATGAATATGATTGTTGAGATGCTTCAAGGTATTGGTTCTATTGTTATTGGTGTTATAGATGTTTATATATGGGTTGTTATTATCTCAGCTCTTTTAAGCTTTGTTAATCCTGATCCACATAATCCTATAGTTCAATTTTTATATAAAATTACAAATCCTGCATATAAACTGGTTAGAAAATTTATCAAAACTAACTTTAATGGCTTAGATTTAGCACCTCTAATTATTATAATAATACTGCAGATTCTTGTTGTATTACTAAGCTCAATTCTGAACGCTATGTAATTATGTTTAAATATCTTCTAATTATTTTATTTTTTTTGTCCCCAGGATATGCAAATATAAAACTTGAAGATATAAATTCAAAACCACCATGTCATGCCAAAGACTTTATGATATGGCAATACTTAAAACAAGATATAACCCCGCTAGAAGCTGAAGAAGCATATAAGCAAGTTGATAATAACAAAAGTCGTAAACTATTTAAGGCTTATGTAAAAAAAACAGATAATAAACAGATAAAATATAAACTTAAGTGCAAAAAAATAGCTCACTTAAATACAATCAAAGATGATAAGTGCTTAGAATTTGCCTTTACTCCATACAGAGCAACAAAACTTACAAGTACACAAAGAAAAGATTTAAGTGAAAAATTAATATCAAAATCAAAAATTGATCTTTTAAATATACTAAATGAAAAACATTCATTAAAAGCTTATAAAAAATATACTCCAAGCACCATACTTACACTTTTTAATAGTACTGGCTATAAATATCGTAAAAAACACCTAAATATACCTATAAATAAAGAGTTTTTAAACTCTTTAACAAGCTCTTGGAGAATCTCAAAATTCATTCAGTTTGCAGTGCATGATGATTCGTTTGATAAACTGCAACTCTCTTTATTAAAAATGGATGGAGAAAACTTAAACTCTAAAAATAATTTTTATCTTGCACTTAATCATCTAAGACATAAAAATAAAAAACAAGCTATTAAATTTTTTGAACTATCTCGCCTAAAAGCAAAACATAAAATTGATGTAGATAAAAATGATTTTTGGATATTTCAAATAACAAAAGATGAAAAATATTTAAATAAGTTGCTAAAAAGTAATGATATAAATATATATACTCTATTTGCAAAAGAACAAATGGGTGAAAAAGTAGAAAACTACTTTAGTAATCTCGTAACAGAATCCAAAGATGCTAACTTAAGTTTATCAGACCCTTTTCACTGGGATGAAATTCTAAAAAAAATAAAAACTACAAAAAAAGAAGAACTGTTTGAACTTGCAACATCTTATAAAGAAAAAGAGATGCTCCCTGTTCAAGCATATATAATTCAAAAGGCTTATAAGCATAATAAACATGGCTATATAATGCCGTACGATAAGTATCTTGAAGGATTAAGCTTAGATAATAAAGCTCTTTTTTATGCCTTAATGAGACAAGAAAGCTTAATGATTCCAGCTGCACTATCGAGATCATATGCTCTAGGACTTATGCAGATGATGCCATTTGTAACAGATGATTTAAGTAAAAGAATTGATAAGCCAATCAAAAATTACAATGATATGTTTATACCAGAAAATAATATTAGATACTCAAGAGCACATATTAAATGGATGCGAAAATCTCTTTATCATCCTCTTTTTATTGCTTATGCTTACAATGGTGGTATGGGATTTTTTAAAAAATATCTTCTTAAAAATAAATTTAAAAAAGGGGAATATGAACCTTTTTTAAGTATGGAAATGATGACAAATAATGAAAGCAGAGAGTATGGTAAAAAAGTTTTAGCAAATTATGTAATGTATAAAAAAATTTTAGGGGAAGAGATCTCTATTGTTCATCTTTTTGATACACTAATAAAGCCGAAGTGGACTGACCGTTTTCGAGAACAAGGCTAAGATTTTCATCAGCTTTAAATGCTACTAAATAATACTTATTCCATGCACTCTTAATTGATACAAGTTTAGAAAATCTATTATTTTGTGGAAGTTTTTTTAGTTTTATAGGTGGTTTTGAGTTAAGCCTAAGTGTTAAATCTGTCTCCACCTCACCTCTAGGGTTATTCATCTCTTTAGAATCTTTAATAAATGTATATACAAAAAAGTATTCATCAGTATTAAAAGACTTTGGATAAATTTCATTTAAATATATTGCAGAAAAAACTCCATCAACTTCTCCTGTTTTAGAGATTATTTTACTACTTTGTAAGCTTGATATACTGAGTTCTTGCTCTTTAGTTAATTTAAATTTATCAAAAGCATTTTTAGTTGAACACCCAGTAAAAGAGATTAAAAAAATTAAGATTATAAAAAAAGTTTTCATTTGTATCCTGTAAATAATTACGGAATTATATCTTATTAAACAAGCTTTTAATGAGTATTTTGTATAATCTCATAAATTTAACTCAAAGACAAAAAGTGAAGAAAAGATTAGCAGTTGCATTTACAGGTCCATCTAACAGTGGAAAAACTACACTTATTCTAAAGGTAGCAAGAAAGCTCATTCATGAATTTGGTAAAGATGTTGCGATTATAAAACATGATCCAAAAGATAAAGCTAGATTTGATGTTGAAGGTAAAGATAGTTATAAGTTTTCTGATACTGGT
>JAFLJV010000027.1 GCA_022712845.1 Sulfurimonas sp.
TCATATTTTTTTGCTATTTCAAATCGTCTATTTATAAATTTAGGAAGCTTGTTTAGCTGCGAGAGGCCTAAAGCACATTGAACATCTGTGATACGATAATTATACCCCAAATCTCTCATCTCATACTCCCATGGTTTCATATCAGGAGCTTTAACCATACCATGAGCTCTTAACAGTAAAAGTTTTTTATAAATCTCTTTTGAGTTTGTAGTAATAGCTCCGCCCTCTGCGGTAGTAATATGTTTTACTGGATGAAAAGAGAAGATAGATAAATCGCTATTTGTACAACTTCCTGCTTTAATACCGTTATATACAGCACCTATCGAATGAGCACAATCTTCTAAAATCACTACATCATAAGTATCTTGTAAATGTTTTAGTTTATCCTGATTTACCATATTTCCAGAAAATGCAACAGCGTAAATAGCTTTAATTGTTGAATCTTTTTTCAATTCTGCTTCACATAAATCCAAATCTATATTTCCATCTTTTTGAATATCAACAAATATCGGTTTAGCACCGACATATAAAATAGAATTAGAAGTAGCCAGAAATGAGTTTGGGGTAGTCAGCACTTTGTCATCTTTGTTTAATAATACCAGTGAAGCCAAATGCAGTGAAGCCGTTCCATTTGCGACGGCCACTACATATTTAGCACCGCAATAAGAGGCTAAGGCCTCTTCAAACTCTTTTACTTTTGGCCCCGTAGTCAAATAATCAGATTTTAAAGTATCGACAACACTAGCAATGTCATCATCTTGAATAAGCTGTTTTCCGTAAGGTATAAAATTCAACAACTATCCTTTTTTCAACATTTCTAAAAACTTATCATTTGTGAGCCATTCAGTGTTGTTCCCGGAGTTATATTCAAAGCCTTGTTCTACAGGAACACCTTTTTCGCCAAGTCTATTTGTAGAGAAATCGGTTATATGTGAAAACTGAATAGTTGGTTTTATTACAAAATGGTCATCAAATTCAAGAGTTAGATGACTATCATCAGCAGGGCACATGATTTCATGCAATTTTTCGCCAGGACGAATACCGATAATCTTATGAGGCAAATCAGGAGCAATAGCTTTTGCCAAATCTGTCATCTTCATAGATGGAATCTTTGGTATGAATATCTCTCCGCCATACATTCTTTCAAAATTTTTGAGTACAAAATTTACGCCATCTTCAAGTGTTATTAAAAATCTTGTCATCTTCTCATCTGTTATAGGCAACTCTGTCTCCCCTTCCCTGATAAGTTTATTAAAAAATGGAACAACCGAACCACGGCTACCTGTAACATTACCATATCTAACAACTGAAAATCTTGTTTTTTTGTAACCTACCATATTGTTGGCAGCTACAAAAAGTTTATCTGAAGCTAATTTAGTTGCACCATAAAGGTTAATAGGATTTGCAGCTTTATCAGTTGAAAGTGCTATGACTTTTTCTACATTATTTTTTATTGCAGCTCTTATTACATTTTCAGCACCATTGATATTTGTTTTAATGCATTCCATCGGATTATACTCTGCAACTGGCACATGTTTTAGAGCTGCCGCATGAATAACAAAGTCAACTCCATCCATGGCTTCATTTAATCTATCTACATCTCTTACATCACCTATAAAGTATCTCATACAAGTATCGTTTAATATTTGAGCCATTTCATACTGCTTTAACTCATCTCTACTAAATATAATTATCTTATTTGGTTTATATTTAGATAAAATAATTTCCGTATATTTCTTACCGAAACTTCCTGTTCCACCTGTTATTAATATATTTTTATTGTTAAACATTTCTTATTGCTCCATTTTCTATTCTATAAACTTGATTACACCCACTTATTGTACTCAATCTATGTGCAATTATTATCAATGTTTTATCTTGTGTTATTTTATAAATCTCATTCATTATTTTAGCCTCAGTTTCATCATCTAAAGCTGAAGTTGCTTCATCTAAAACTAGAATGTCCGGATCCTTGTATAAAGCTCTTGCTATAGCTATCCTCTGTTTTTGTCCACCTGACAACATTAAACCACTTTCACCAACTTTTGTATTAAGTCCTTCTTTATCCCTTAAAAATTCCCAAATATTGGCTTTTTCTAAAGTTTCTATAACTTTTGCTTCATCTATCTCTGCGCCAAACGCCACATTTTGAGCAACAGTTCCATCAAAAAGATATACAGATTGTGGGATATAACCAAAATGGTTTCTCCAACTATTAAGATTTTCATTTGACAACTTTTGATTATCAATATATATTTTTCCATTTGTAGCTTGATGTAACCCCATTATAATATCTACTAAAGTAGATTTTCCACTGCCACTCTCGCCAATAAATGCTATTTTATCATTTTTTTCAATTGTAAGATTTAAGTTGCTAATAATATTTTTGTAATCATATGAAAAAGATACATTTTCTAAACGAATACTTTTTTTAAAACTAATTAACTCCTTACCTAAAACTTCTTCATCTAAATTAAGATCATTATGTATTATATCTAATGACTTATATTGAAACAAAATAGTGTTATAACTTAAAAAAATTCTTGTAATGGAAGGGAGAATCCTGTATAAACCCAAAATAAATACTGAAACCAAAGATAGTAAATTCTCATTATCTGTATTGCTGCTTATAAGATAATATAGAACAATTAATATAACTAAACTAAATCCTATAAATTCAAAAATAAATCTGGGAAATTGTTGCAAAGAACTAGCCATAATTCTGGTATCAACGTATTTTTTACTTATTAGACTAAAATCATATGTATGTTTGTCATTGGACTGTAATTTAATCATTTTAACATTATTAAAACTTCTATTTAATATTTCATAAAATATTTTCTGATACTCCTCTCTTTTTACTCCATAATATTTCATTCTTTTAGATATAATAATTTTTATAAAAAATCCAACTATTAAAATAATTAGACTAATACCCAATGTAATTTTATAATTTATGTACATTAAAACAGAATATATGAACAAAAACACTAACACTTCACTTATAAATATTAAAGCAAACCAAAAAAGTTCTGTAATATTTGCAGCTTCATTAATAATTACTTTAGTTAAAGAAGATGTATTATGTTTAATATAATTTTTATATGGTAATGATAAGTATTTTTTAAATAACTTATTAACTATTAGATCATATCTACTATTAATAAAATGCATAATTAAATAAACATATAAACTATTTAGAATAGCTCTGATAAAGTAAAAAAATAAAATAACAATTCCAAAAGTTATAATAAAACTTTTTTTATCTTCAAAACTAAATAAATTATATACATAGCCATAATAAATATTCGAATCAACCAATGAAAAATCACTTGCAAGTGACAAGAATGGCATTATTATAGAAACTCCAACGGTTTCTATAACTGCTATAATAATTGTGAATATCAAAAGATACAGTAAATATTTTTTATCATCATTTGTTAAAATATTATTTAACATACCAAAGAAAGTAATTTTCATTGGCTTTGTTTATAACCGGCTATTACTACGACATCTTCTCTATCACTGAATGAATCAACACTCATCATTTCATATCCAGCTGATTTTAATAAGGAATAATAATTATGATGATACACTTTAAAATCAGCTTCTTTTCTGTCTATACTATCTTGAAGATTTGTATTGCTCTTTAAGGTACTAACCACTATTACTACATTTTCAATTTTATTATAAATTAATTGGAATAGTGTTTCCAACTCTCTTTTTTTAAAATAATCTAATGTGTTTTGTGAAACTATCACAACATTATTTAAATTATTATCCTTAATATATTTTTCAATATCCATACATACAAACTCGACATAATTTAAGTTTTTATAATTTTTTTTATTTACAATAATTTGCTTTTTGTTTATATCTATTCCAATAAATTTATTATATGTGTTTAATTTTTTACTCAATAAAGTTATTAAGGTACCAGCACCTGTACCAATTTCAATAACAGTATTAAAATTTAAACCTTTTATTTTATCATATGTTACTTGCGCAAAAGTTTCAAAATCGTTATATGCTTCATTCCTCCTATTATTATGCCAATTACTAGAGATACTACTTTGCCAATATTTTTTTGTAAATTTTTTTTTGATTACTTGCTTAATCTTATTTATCATTTATTAAGTCCTATTGTTTCATTTATTTTTACGGCAATTTCTCTTTTGTAATCTACTAAAAAGTCATTATCTTTATTGGCAAATCTATTACAAAATTTATTTTTTGCCGTTTGTACTTTTTCTTGACTCCACCAGGCTAATGGGTCTTGATAAATTTCATTTAATTTTAAAACTAATGATTTCGGAGTATAGTGCAATATACCTGCACTTTCAATTAAATCAAAATATGGCTTTGCTTCATCTCTTAATTCCCAATGCAACGGATTCCAATACAACAATGTAGGATAATTTGCACTAAAAGTTTCTAAGTACGTTGTGGCATTATATGTTGATATACAAAGTCTACATTCTGATAGTCTATCATAAAAAGATTTATTAAGATTTATATCACTTTCTATAAAACTTTCACATCCTTTGTCTATAAATCTTTCTTTAATATTCCATTTATAATCATGCTGATATATTCTTAACTTTAATAATTTTTTTGCATTATCAGAAGATGATATTAAATAAGATACTTGATCATCAATATAATTTAACACTTGTCCATCGATTGGCATCGCCATTATATGGCAGCTGTATCTTGGGAATGATGATAATGGAATTAAAATATCTCCATTTGGATTATAATTTATATTTTTTATTAATTTTACTGCGGAAACAGGTACAATTTTTTTATTATATTTATTATCCCATCCCCAAGAAAAAAAGTTATCAGCAGATTTTATTTGATGTTCCTCGTGTGATGAAAACAATCCCATACCATAATGACCACCATGTTGTCCTATTATATATTTAGTTCCTTCTTCTTTTTTTTCCGCAGTCCAAAATTTAAAGGCATCATCTGATGAGTATGCATTAGCTGTAAATATAACTTTTGCATTTTTAGGGTATTTTTTTAAAACTTCAAGTCTAAACTCTTTGTAACTTTCTAAATAATATTTTGGTATCTGTTTTTTTAGAAGACTTATTAGTATCTTTTCAAATAATGATTCTGTATTACTAATTATTAAAGACTCTCTCAGTTTAGCATTGCAATTCACATCAACACCTAGATTTATTGTGGTGCCTAATGTTGGTATTTGTCCAAGCTTAATTTGCAAAGCCCATAAATTACCAAGATTTATATATGATGAAAAAAAGTGTACTTTATTAAACTTATTGATAAAAAATGAAAATTTTTTTATTTTGTCTTTTAGGCATATTTTTTCTTTTTTATTTACTATTTTATCATCACCGCCAATTTCTATATTCTTTATTTTAATATTAAAAAAAGATATGATATTTTTGTAAATATAATGATTCCACAAATCATCTTTATATAATGCATTAAAGTCATCCATACTGCTTGGCAAAATATCTTCATCTTTTAAATTGATAGCTATTGTATAATCAATATTTTTTTTAGAAACTTCCAAAATAGAAAGATATCTATCATAAACTATTTCAATAAAATATCTGAGCCATGGTCCTAAAATTATCCTCCAATAAGAGATTGAGAAATCAACACCATGAATTTTATTTAGATTATCTTTTAATATTTCTAAATATTTTTCATAAATTTTATCTATATACTTAGTATCTTCATAAAGTTTTTCTCTATCATCCCAGTGATATGATAAAGTTTTATGTTCATATTGTTCGTAAACATCTTTTTTTGAATATAATTTACACCACTCACCTAAAAATAAAATTTTTTCGTTCTTATCTTTTGGGAATGTTTTTTCTATGGCAGTAGTAACTAAAACCATAATGCTTTACCAAACACTTCTACCACCGTCCATATTTAAAGTAGCCCCATTCATATAACTACTAGCATCACTACATAAAAAGAGTATAGAGGCTTTATACTCATCTATATTTGCCATTCTCTGCATAGGAATTAGTGGTGTTATCTTATTTATAAACTCATCAGGATGATTGTTAAAGACTCCACCTGGGGCAAAGGCATTACATCTAACACCTCTGTCTGCCCAATAAGTGGATATGTATTTTGTAAGTCCGATGAGCCCATGCTTGATTACGGAGTATGTAACTGGTTTTACATTCTGTTCATCATCCTTTAAACCATCTTGTTTGTAGAGTCTCTGGTCTGGTGCGATAACACCCAAGTCAGATGCTATATTTAAAATAACACCTTTATTATTTTTTGCCATTTCATATCCAAATATTTTGCTACAAAGCATAGCCCCACTCAGTCCAACAGATATTTCTAAATTCCACTGATTCAAGTCAAAGTTTTCCAGTCTTGATTTGTTCACATTGCTGTCTTTTTCAAACTTTGGGTCTATTGCAGCGTTATTTATTAGTATATTTGGATATTTATCAAACTCTTTAAATATCATATGTTTAGCTTGAAGTATCTCATCTTCTTTTGTTATATCAACTTTTAAAGTTAATATATCTTTTTTATACTCTTTTGAAAAGTACTCTTTTATATCTTCAAGAGCATTTTCATTTATATCAAAAACAACTACATCAGCACCTGCTTCAAGAAGAGCCTCTACATGTTTTTTTCCAAGTAGCCCTGCACCACCTGTTACAATTACAAGGCTACCGTTTAAATTAAATTTGTCCATTACACTCATAAATAATCCTAAATTATTTTA
>JAFLJV010000028.1 GCA_022712845.1 Sulfurimonas sp.
GAGTATGGCTTAGGTGTTTGCTCCGACAGTTTGTTGTTTTGTGCAAAGCACAAAATAATAAAGTGTTGGAGTGAACGAAGTTCCTCGACCCTTGCCGTTGTTTTGATGCGAAGCGTCAAAACAACGTTTGAGGAGAGCAATATGAATCCGCTCTTGGGTTCATATTGGCTCCTGCGTTTTGTTATGTGTGTGCTTGTAGTGGAAATCTTTCTGGGTGTTCAATCATTTCTAAACTTAAATCAATATCTAAATTTTCCCAATAGAGATGACCATGTCCAAAACTTTCAACATGTGTTATCTCATTTACTGTTTTATCTTTAAACCAAGGAAATTGTTCATAAGATAAAAAGTATTCTTTTTCATTTGATAGTATCCATAGTCCATGACTAGATATATTTGTTACTTCAGTTTCCAAAATGCTTCTCCCATGCTTTAATGAAGTCTTCATAATGTTCTTCAATTATTTTTTCGACTTCATTAAGCTCTTTTTTTGATAACTTGTAGTTTTTTGCTAGTTCTATTTGAGGGTCAAGCCAAAATTTTGCTTCACCATGTTGACATTGTATATGAACATGTTGTCTTAGTTCTTCTCTTGAGAAAAAGAAAAAACGATAACCCTTGATTCTTAAAATTGTTGGCAAAACTACTCCTTAAATTTAATTATTTAAGTTTAACATATTTTGCTAGTCTAATTCCTTTACTTATTTCAGCATGATAGTTCACACCTATTTCTGCTAATTCAGCAATCTCACTCATAGAACAAGAACTATCTTGCAATTCAACTGAGTGTTTAATACCAAATAATCTAATCATTGTTGTACTATCACCTTTTGGTGCATTATTGTACATGTCTTTTAATATTTCAGATAGTTCTTGTTTTGTCATTTGAGTTTCCTTGCCGTTGTTTTGATGCGAAGCGTCAAAACAACTATTTATTCAACGAACATTATATATACAATTAACCTTAAATATTAAAATAACACAACTATAAAAATGTATTGTTATTTTAAAAAATATGTCAATTTGTCATATTTTAGATTAAAAAGTAAAATTTTGCTTATTATTCTTAATAATTAAATGTTCTTCTAATGCTTTTAAAGCAAATAACACAACATTTTGTGTGTTATTTTGAAAATAATCCATTAAAAGAACAGAGTGTTGCTTAAGTAAAAGGATATATTATGAGTGTTAAAAAAAAGCTATTGGATACAGTTCGTGACAAAATAAGATTTAAACATTATAGTATTTCAACCGAGAGAACTTATATACATTGGATAAAATGTTATATATTTTTTCATAATAAAAAGCATCCTATAGAAATGGGTAAGCTTGAAATAGAACAATATCTTACAAGTTTAGCCGTTAAAAATAAAGTATCGCCTACAACTCAAAATCAAGCATTTTCAGCAATACTATTTTTATATAAAGAAGTTTTAGGTGTAGATATGAGTGAATGGAATATTCAAGCATTAAGAGCACAAGAGAGAAAACATATACCAGCAGTATTGACTCGAGAAGAAGTTGAAAATATTCTTAGCAATATAAATGGCATATACAATCTTGTTGTATCTTTGATGTACGGATGTGGATTACGAATGAAAGAAGTCTTAAGCTTAAGACTCAAAGATATAGATTTTGGATTTAACAAAATATATGTATGGGATTCTAAAAGTCTTAAAGATAGGTCTGTTCCATTACCAATTAAGTTAAAGCAAAAGTTGATTATGCAAGTAGAGTTGGTTGCAGATATACATAAAAAAGATTTAGCAGATGGTTTTGGAAGTGTATATATGCCATTTGCTTTAGAAAAGAAAACTCCTAATGCAAAGTATGAAACTAAATGGCAGTTTTTATTTCCTATGAATAACACTTCAAAAGACCCAAGAAGTCAGGTTATAAGAAGACATCATATTCATCCAACAACGTTAGGTAGAAACATTAAAATAGCTTCAAATAAATCAAATTTAAACAAACGAGTAACTTCACATATATTTAGACATTCTTACGCAACTCACTTGCTTCAAGCAGGAATAGACTTGCGAAGCATACAAGAACTTTTAGGTCATAAATCTGTTGAAACTACAATGATATATACTCATGTTGTATCTGAAATGAACAAAGCTAAAGTTATTAGTCCATTAGATTTTTAACCATAAAAAAGTATAATTTTAAACAATAAAAAGGTCAAAAAATGATAGAAAGATTTTTCCTAAAAGATTACCTAAGCTTTAAAGAAGTAGAACTCGATCTAACTAGTGGTTTAGTTGTTTTTACAGGTCCTAGTGGTAGTGGTAAGTCTATACTTATGAACTCTATTTTATCCTCATTTGGGGCAAGTTCTTGTGAGGCTACTCTTTGTGAGTCTAGTGTTACTTGGGAGCTTGATGGTGATGGGATTGAAAGTGATGATATAAATGTTTTTAAGCATATCAAAAAAGAGAAGTCACGTTACTTTATAAACAACCAGAGTATCTCTAAAAAGGCTATGAACTCACTTGCTTCTAGTTATGCTAGGCATCTATCTTTAAAAGATTTTAGTGATTTTAAAAATGAAAATCTTCTCTCTATCTTGGATACTCGTGTGCAAAATGGCTCTTTTGATATATTTTCTTTAAAAGATGAGTATGCTAAGGCTTTTGTTGAGTATAAAGAGGTTAACAAAGAGTTGCTTATTATAGAAGAAGAACAAAGAAAGATAGTTGAGTTAAAAGAGTTTGCTACTTTTGAGATAAAAAAGATAGAAGATATAAATCCTAAAGTATCTGAAAATAGTGAGCTTTTGAGTATTAAAAAAGAGTTATCTAAAAAAGAGAAGGTATTAGAGAATATCTCTGAGGCAAATGCTATATTTGATTATGAGCATCATGTTTATAGTGCTTTAAGTTCTTTAGATATAGATAGTTCATTTTTTAGTGATAGTATGAATGAGCTTAGAGCTACTATGGAGAATGCACAGGAGAGATTTTCTGCACTTGATGAAGTTGATGTTGAAGATATACTAAACCGTATAGAAGAACTTGGTGACTTAAAAAGAAGATATGGTAGTGTTGAGGAAGCGTTAGAGTATAAAGAACAGAAAATTTTAGAGTTGCAAAAGTATGAAAATATAGAGATAACTAAGGGTGATTTGGAGTCTAGAAAATTAAAATTAGATAAAAAGGTTCAAGAGTTAGCAGGTAAACTAAGCAAACTTCGCAGTGATGAGTTAAAATCTTTTAGGAATGACTTAAATGCTTACCTTAAAGAGCTGTATCTTAGGGATGCTCAAGTGGAGATACAAGAGGTTGAGTATGGAGTATTTGGAAAAGATGAGATTATCTTAAGTTTAAACTCTACAGAGTTAAATAAAGTGAGTACAGGAGAGTTTAATAGGCTTCGTTTAGCTATACTTGCATTAAAATCAGAGTTTATGAGCAAAAATGGTGGTATTTTGATGCTCGATGAGATAGATGCAAACCTAAGTGGTGAAGAGTCTATGAGTGTTGCAAAGGTTTTAAAACAGCTCTCAAAGCATTTTCAAATTTTTGTGATTTCTCATCAACCACAGCTCACTTCCATGGGAGATCAACACTTTTTAGTGCATAAAGATGGTGATGAATCACTTGTAAGTGAATTGAAGTTTAAAGAAAGAGTTGATGAGATAGCTAGAATCATTAGCGGAAATAACATAACAAATGAAGCTAAGAAATTTGCAAAAGAGCTACTTCAAGAGAACAAGTAAAAAAGAGAGATAGATGATAATAGATACGCATATACACTTAGATGATGATAGATACAAAGATGACTTAGATGAAGTGCTAAATCGTGCAAGAAAGGCTGGAGTAGAGCGTTTTATCATACCTGGTGCAGATGCTTCTACACTTGAGCGAGCAGTTAAAGTTGTAGATGCAAATGATGATATCTATTTTGGGGTTGGGATTCATCCTTATGATATGGATGGGTTTGCTTCACTTGATTTTGAGAAGTATGTTAAACATGAAAAGTGTGTAGCTATTGGTGAGTGTGGGCTTGATTACTACAGACTTGAGGGGAGTGATGAGGAAAAAGAGGCTGAGAAACTTAGACAAAAAAAAGTTTTTATAGCTCATATAGAGTTAGCAAAAAAGTATAAAAAACCACTCATAGTTCATGTACGAGATGCTTCAAGAGACTCTAAAGAGATACTGCTTCAAAATGGTGCAAGTGAGGTTGGAGGAGTGCTTCATTGTTACAATGCTGATGAAGAGCTTTTAAGCCTTGCAAACGATGGTTTTTATTTTGGAATAGGGGGTGTTGTAACATTTAAAAATGCTAAAAAGCTTGTGAATGTACTACCTAAAATTCCACTTGATAAACTTTTAGTTGAGACAGATGGTCCATATCTTACTCCAATGCCTCATCGTGGAGAGAGAAATGAGCCACTTAATACTACATTTATTACCAAAAAAATAGCTGAAATTTTAGAAAAATCTATGGAAGAAATTCAAGATTTAACTACCAGAAATGCCCTAAAACTCTTTGATATTTCTTAATATGAATAAGTATTAATTCCATATTAATGATTTTTTAGATAGAATCTACCTTAAATTAAATAAATAGAGCGATAATTTGAGATATATTTTACTACTTTTATTACCACTTTTGTTGAGTGCAAGTTTAACTTTTACTTCAAATCATAACAAAGAAGTTGCTATACTTGAGTCTTTTGATATAGAGGCATCTTTTCTTTATGATAAAATTATGAACAAAATGAAAAACTCTAAAAAAGCCATTTATAAAAAGAAGAGATTTTTTCAAGCTATGGATGATGCATATCTGTTTATACCAGCTGTTAAAAATATCTTAACTACAAATAATATTCCAGCAGAATTTCTTTTTTTAGCGATGGCAGAGTCTCACTTTTCAACAAAAGCGTACTCAAGGAAAAAAGCATCTGGACTTTGGCAGTTTATGCCAAAAACAGGAAAGCAGTATGGACTTAAAATTGATTCTTATGTTGATGAGAGAAGAGATTTTGTAAAATCAACAAAAGCTGCTGCAAAATATTTAACATATTTACATAAAAAATTTGGTAAATGGTACTTAGCCGCGATTGCTTATAACTGTGGTGAAGGTAGACTGGCAAAGGCGATAAAAAGAGCAAAAAGTGATGAACTATTGGTCTTACTAGATTCAAGAAAAAAATATATCCCAAGAGAAAGTAGAATGTATATAAGAAAAATTGTGGCTCTTGCTTTGATGGGAAATGATGAGCAGTTTTTACTTCATAGTGAGTATGAGCACCTTTTAAATCGTGCAAATGCCTACTCTGTTTCAACTGTTAAGGTTCCAAGAGGCGAATCTATGAAAAGAGTATCTAAATTAGTTGGGATACCACTTAAAGAATTGAAAAAACTAAACAGACATCTAAAATATGATTTTGTGCCGCCATATTCAAAGAGTTATGACATATATATTCCATATATAAAACTATCTGACTTCAAGCAAAAATATTTTAAATCAAAAATCAAAAATATTTATAGAATTCATATTGTTTCAAGTGGCGAATCACTCTCATACATAGGTAAAAGTTATGGTGTTCCTTATAAAATGATTATGGACTTTAACAACTTGAAAAGTACAAGACTAAAGCTAAAGCAAAAGCTTATCATACCTATAGATGACAAGCTAAAACCTAAAAAAAGAAATAATAAATTTTACTATTTAGTAAAAAGAGGTGATACTTTAGAGTCAATCTCTAAAACTCATAGAATAAGTGTTAAAAATTTAAGACTAAAAAATCGTATAAAGGGTAGTTTAATTAAAGCTGGTGAAAGATTGAAAATTCAATGAGTAAAATTACTACTGCATTAATAGTTTTTATTCTTATTTTTACTGCTGGTTGTAGCACAAGAGGGACAAGAACATATGTAGATCACGGTGTTACAAAACACTATTCAGAAGATAAAGATTCACATAATTCATCTGTAAATAAAAAAGACTATAATCATCCTACAATGAACTCCTATGTTATAAGGGGGATTAGATATCATCCTACAGTTGTAAATGTTGGTGATAGATTTAGAGGAAATGCTAGTTGGTATGGCAAAAAATTTCATGGTAGACTAACTTCAAATGGTGAAAGATACAATATGTACGCTATGACTGCTGCTCATAAAACTTTGCCAATGAACACTATAGTTAAAGTGACAAATCGTAAAAATGGACTAAATACAATTGTAAGAATTAATGACAGAGGTCCTTTTATAGCCACTAGAATTATTGATCTCTCAAACAAAGCTGCTCATAAAATTGATATGGTTAGAGATGGAACAGCACCTGTAAGCATAGAAATACTTGGTTTTTATTCTAAAAATAAAAGAAATATTCCAACTAGAAAAGAATTAAGAGGTTTACCTCAAAGACAACAGATAAATGATTATGCCCTGCAAATTGCATCTTTTTCAAAAATCAAAGGTGCTTTAACAACACAAGCAAAACATGATGGAACAGATGGGTATAAAACGATTATAAAAGATATGCAAACAAACAATGGAAGAATGTTTAAGGTATGGTTAACAGGGTTTAAGAGTGAGCAAGAAGCAAGAGACTATAAAACACTTGGACATTTCCAAAGTGCATTTATTGTAAAAGAGGATTAGATTGATGATAACAAAAACTAGAAAAACAAAAGAAACAGATATAACTATTTCACTAAACTTGTATGGAACTGGCAAAAGCAATATAGACACAGGTGTTGGATTTTTAAATCATATGTTGGAAAGCTTTTCTAAACACTCTTTAATTGACCTAGATATTAAATGTGTAGGTGATACTCATATAGATGATCATCATAGTGTTGAAGATGTTGCTATAGTCTTGGGTTCTCTTTTAGCTGAGTCTATTTATCCAGTTGCTAATATAGAAAGATTTGGTTCTGCAAATGTTGTAATGGATGAAGCTTGTGTTAGTTGTGATTTGGACTTAAGCAATCGTCCATTTATAGTTTATGAGTTTGATGTTAGAGGAAAAATTGGTTCATTTGATAGTGAATTAGTAGAAGAATTTTTTAGAGCATTTGTATCAAATGCCAGGATAAGTGCTCATATAATAGCTCTAAGAGGTAAAAATAAACACCACATAATAGAAGCAGCTTTTAAATCACTTGGTGTTGCTATCCGTCGTGCTACACAAAAAAATGATAAAATAGGTACCCCAAGTACAAAAGATGTTTTATGATTAAACTGATTGTTTTAGATGTTGATGGCTGTTTAACTGATGGGAAAATAATATATTCACAAGATAGTGAAAGTAAAAATTTTAATGTTAAAGATGGTCTAGGTATCACTTCTTGGATTAAGTTAGGGCTAAAAGTTGCCATAATTACAGGAAGAAAGTCAAAAGTTGTAGAGCGAAGAGCTAATGAACTTGGCATAAAATATCTTTATCAAGGAATTAAAGATAAAGAAAAAGTACTTAGAGAGCTAGTTGAAAATTTAGGAATCAAGTTTTATGAAGTGAGTGCTATTGGGGATGATTTAAATGACTACAAGATGTTAAGTATGGTTGGTAGAAGTTTTACACCAAATGATGGTATGAGTGAAATTAAAAGCATTGTTAATACTGTTTTATCAAAAAATGGTGGAGATGGTGCTGTGAGAGAGATGATAGACATTTTAGTTGATGAAAGTGATCTTCACGATAAATTTCTTTCTTTATGGGTTTAATTAAATGAATATTAATATCTTTTTTGCTTTAATCTCATCTGTACTTTTATCGATACTTTTTTTATTTAAGCCATTAGATATAGAACAAAGAGAGTTTGGTGATATAGCACTGTTTAATATTTCTGCTTTTACCGTGTATGAATTAAATGAGAAAGGTCTAATATCATTAATGAGTGGAGAAGAAGGTATTAGGTACTCAGATAGATATAATGTTAAATCGATGGACTATACTGATAATTCTAAAGAGTTTGTAGCAAATATGAAATCAAATAGTGGAATATATAAAGATGATATTGTTTATTTGAATGGTGATGTTGTATATTTTAGAGAAGATGGGTTAACATTTGAGACACAAAAAGTTGTTTATGATAAAAAAACAGCAATAGCAGTAGCTGATGAAAATTATGTTTTGTATAGAAATAACAATAAGGTAACAGGAAACAGATTAAAATACAATAATGTTTTGAATAAAATACAATCAAAAAATGTTGTAGTTAAATATCAATTAGAAGAGAGAGAAAAATGAAACGAGTAATAATATTAACAAGTTTTTTAGTAGCAAGTTTATTTTCACAAGAATTAAAAATAAAAGCAAACCTTTTTAACGCAGATCAAAAAGCTGGTATATCTATATTTGAAG
>JAFLJV010000231.1 GCA_022712845.1 Sulfurimonas sp.
CTCTTCCGATCTAGAAGTTCAAAAAATTGTGGAACAAAAAGATGCTTCAGTAGATGAGCTAAATATAACAACGGTAAATGCAGGTGTATACTCTTTCTCCAAAGATATTATTGATAAATATATTCCAAAACTTACAAATAACAATGCTCAAAGTGAGTACTATTTAACAGATATAATATCATTAGCAAGAGAAGATGGAGTTAGTATATCCCCTTTACTCGTTGATGAAGAGAACTTTAAAGGTGTTAATTCAAAAGAAGATTTATCAAATGCTGAAGAGATTATGCAAAAAAGAATAAAATCAACTATTATGAAAAATGGTGTAATTATGCAACTACCTTCAACAACATATATAGAAGAAGGTGTGACATTTGAGGGTGAATGTATAATTGAGAATGGATGTAGACTAACTGGAAATACACTTATAAATAATTCACATATAAAATCTGGTAGTGTTATAGAGGATTCAATAGTAAAAGATTCAGATATAGGACCATTAGCACATCTTCGCCCTGCTTCTTATGTTGAGAACTCTCATATAGGCAATTTTGTAGAAGTTAAAAAGAGTTCCCTCAAAGGTGTAAAAGCTGGTCATCTTAGTTATATAGGTGATGCTCAAGTTGAAGAAGGAACAAATATTGGTGCTGGTGTTATTACATGTAATTATGACGGTATAAAAAAATATAAAACTATTATAGGTAAAAATGTATTTATAGGAAGTGATACCCAACTAATTGCACCTGTTACAGTAGAAGACAATGTTATAATCGCCGCTGGAACTACATTGACAAGTGGTGTTGTTGAAAAAGGTTCTTTAGCAATTAGCAGAACTAAAATTAAAACTATAAAAGATTTTTACTATAAGTTTTTTAATATAAAAAAATAATTTAAAAAAAGGGTAATATAAAAATGAAGTATTCAATCTTAATAACATTGATTTTAATTTTTTTAAATTCAAGTTATTTGCAAGCACAAATAATGCAAAAAGCACCAGAATACAAACCTGGAACTGAGAAAAAGATACATCAACATTCTAAAGAAGATTCTCATAAATGTGTAAAATGTCATGATGTTGCTGAGGGCAAAAAGTATGTTCATATGCCAGCTAGAATTGGCTCATGTACAACTTGTCACAATATTTTTAATAAAGATAAAAACTTACTAAGAGTTGAAGACAACCCTGGTATGTGTGTTATGTGCCATCCAAGTAAACGACTACTTCTTGTCAAAGATGAACATGTTCACCCTTCAGTAAAACAGGCATGTACTGGTTGTCATGACCCTCATGCTGGAGATATTAAATTTAGACTAAAACATGATAAAAGAAAAGATTTATGTATGAGTTGCCATATTGAAAAAAAAGAGTGGGCAAATAATGTAAAAAATAAACATGGTGCAATTTTTATGGAAGATGGTGGATGTTTTGCTTGTCATGATCCACACGGAACATCAAGACCAAAAATGTTAAGAGTAGACACTACAAAAGAGCTTTGTTTATCATGTCATAATAAACCTCTTAAAAGAGAAGAAGATGGTGTAATGCTTCCTGATATGAAAAAACATTTAGAAGAAAATACTAAATGGCATGGACCTATTGTAGCAGGAGAATGTACTGGGTGTCATAATCCACATGGTTCTGATAATTCTAGAATGCTAAAAGGTCCATATCCTAGTAAAAGTACTGCAAAATTTAAACCAGAAAGTTATGTTTGTTTTAATTGTCATCAAAGTGAAAAAATATCTAAAAAATCTACTGTAGAATTTACAAACTTTAGAAAAAACAAAAAGAATTTACACTTTATTCATGTAAAAAGATCATCTATAGTATGTGGAACATGCCATGAGTTTCATGGTGTTAAAGAAGATATTCCTTTACTTAAAGGTAAAACTAATTTTGGAACTGCAAAATTTAATCTTAGATTTATTAAAGCAGAAGATGGTGGCTCTTGTAACCCTATATGTCATGAAAAAAGAGACTATAAAAGAGGTGAATTTGAACCAAAATTAATTAAAGCTGACAAAGCTAAAAAATAACTATTGTAATTTTAAAAATATCATGCTAAAATATTGCGAAATTAATATTTTGACACTTGCAAATAGGACTTTTTATGGACTTTGTAAAAGCTATTGAGATTGCTAATAATATATACTGGGTAGGTGAATATTTAGAAAATGATTCTTTTCAATGTCACCCATATTTTATTAAAAATGGAAATGAATCTATTTTAATAGACCCAGGTTCTATATTAGAATTTAATACTGTTGTAAATAAAGTCAATCAAATATCAAATCTTAAAAATATAAAATATATAATTATTCATCATCAAGATCCAGACCTATGTGCTTCTATCCCAATGTTAGAAAAATTAATAGCACGTCCTGATTTACAAATTGTCACTCACAGTAGAATTAAAGAACTTGTTAAACATTTTTGTCTTAATTCTCAATATTATGAAGTGGATAAAAATGATTTTAAATTATCCACATCAACTGGTTTAGAGTTAGATTTTTTATCTACACCATATTGCCATTCACCAGGAGCTATTGTCACCTATGAACCTAATACAAAGACTCTATTTTCAAGTGATTTATTTGGTGGAATGACAGAGTCATGGAATTTTTATGCTGATGAAAATTACTTTAATGAAATTAAAAGCTTTCATGAAACATATATGCCTAGTAAAGATATACTAAACTACTCTTTATCAAAGATTGAAAAACTAGACTTAGAATTAATTGCGCCTCAACATGGCTCTATTGTCAAAAAAGAGTTTATCTATCCACTAATTTATAAAATGAAAAATTTAGAGTGCGGACTTTATATAAGTGAAAAATATAATGAAGCATTTACTCAAATAAAAGAGAAAGAAAGCTTTTTAAATACTGTAATTGAATCAAATAGTAGTGCAATAATTTCAATAAATAAACATCAAGTTATACAAATTTACAATAAATCAGCACAACAAATGTTTGGATTTACTAAAGAAGAGATGATTGGTAAGAATACTCTTGAAAAAATTATTCCCAATAAACTTTGGAAACTACATGAATTAGCAGTATCTAATTTTATTAAAACAAAACAATCTTCAGGTATTATAGGTAATTATCATAATTTATCTGCAATTAGAAAGGATGGAGAAGAATTTCCTATTAGAATTGGTTTTGGTGTAACTTTAGTAGATAATGATGTAATTATTGTTGCAAATATTGTAGATATATCTCTACAAAAAATGCAAAATGAGAAACTAACACAACAAAATGAAGCTCTACATTATCAATCAACTCATGATACTTTAACAGGATTACCAAATCGTTTATTATTTTTTGAACACTTTGAACAAATAATAGAAACCGCCAAACAAACAAATATGATGTCAGCAATTCTCTTTCTTGATTTTGATCATTTTAAAGAGATAAATGATTCATTAGGCCATGCTATTGGTGATTTACTATTAATAGAAATATCAAAAAAATTGTTAAATTTATTTCATACAAATAATAATTATGTAGCTCATCTTGGTGGTGATTCATTTAGCATAATAATAGAATCTATCAATAATATTCAATATATTACTGATACTGCCAACAGCGTATTATCACTGTTTCAACAAGCAATTTATGTTCAAGAACATGAGTTTTATATTACATGTAGCATAGGAATTAGTGTTTACCCTAATGATGCCGACAATGCTCAAACTCTCTTACGTGACGCTGACTCAGCAATGTATAAAGCGAAAGCAAAAGGACGAAATAGTTATCATTTTTATACTGCTGACATGACTGAAAAAGCATATCAGCGAATATCTATAGAATCAAATCTTAGAAAAGCTTTAGAAAAACAAAGTCTTCTAGTTTATTATCAACCACAATATGATGCTAGCACAAATAAACTTATAGGTATGGAAGCTCTTGCTCGTTGGTTTGATGAGAATATGGGAGTGATTTCACCAGATACATTTATACCAGTTGCTGAAGAAGCAGGATTAATTATAAAAGTAGATAGGTTTATTATGTTGAGTGCAATGAAGCAAACAGCTAAATGGTACAAAGAAGGTTTAAACCCTGGTCGTATAGCACTAAATATATCTGTAAAACATCTACAAGCAGAAGATTTTTTAGAAAATTTAAAACTTATGTTAGAAGAGAGTAGATGCAAACCTGAATATATA
>JAFLJV010000029.1 GCA_022712845.1 Sulfurimonas sp.
TATTATTAAAATCTATATCTTCCCAAGTTAGACTGGCAACTTCACTAAATCTAGCACCTGAATATAAAAGTAAAATAGTTAATCTATACGAAAGAGGGTGCTTTTTAGCTTTTAAAATTTCAAGTAATTCTTTAGCTTGTTCTTTTATTAAAAATCCTATCTGCTTATTATCATATACAGGCATTTTAACTTTACCCTTTGAGATAGGATTTGAATAATTTAAAATAAGTTCATTATTAATTGCATAGTTTATAATTTGTCTTACAAGTCCTAAAATATATTGAACTGTTCGTGGTTTATATCCATCAGCAGTTTTTTTCTGTTTTAAGGTTTCAAACAATTCAGGTTTTAATTGTCTAAGGTCATAATTTTTATACTCTGTTAAATGAAAATTAAAAGCATTTTCATCTTGCTTCCATGTCTTTTTATTATGTTCAGCCCACTCAATATATTTTTTAAATACTTGATGAAAAGTAATTTTAGATTGCTTGCCTACAAATTCTCCGTGCTTGATTTTATTTAAAACTTCTATACGTTTAGCTTTGCAAAACTCTAACCTAATCCCCTCACTAAATTTACCTATAGTCATTTGTTTATCTGAGTGATTTTCTCTATATCTGATAATAAAAACCTTATCAACTACTTTACTATTTTGATTAATGATTTCTTTGTAAAGTACACCCTCATCTTTAGTAGGTATTTTCTTACTGAGTGTTTTTAGTTTAATCATTTTAAGTCCTTAATAAGTCCGTGATAGAATATTATTTTTAATATTTATTGATATGTAATGATAAACAAAAAAAGCTTTAAAGCCCCTTGTATAGGTAAGATTATAAGATATGATATGATTTAAGGAAATATGATAAAGTATATTTAACTGACTGTTAATCACTTGGTCGCTGGTTCGAATCCAGCATCCGGAGCCATCGTGTTTTAGGGGCTTACAGAGCTTTTACACCCTCATTTAAGAAATCAATTTTAAAATCATTTCCGACCTATTTCCGATAAAACTAATTCCAAATCATTTAAAGAATACTCAAAATAATTTTAAATAGCTAATATGCTATAATATTTTTAAATATAAATAAGGAAATAATGTATGAAAAAGATTTTAACAATGCTGGTATTCAGTGTATTTTTGGTGTTTTCAGGATGTTCGACAAAAAAAGGCTCTATTAATTCTTATGTAGAACCAACTTATAACACTGGTTCTGTTAAATCAATAGCAATCTTTCCTATAAGGAATGCAAAATTAGCACCATCAGAGGCAAGGCAATTAAATAAAGAAATCACTCAGACAATTCATAAAAAAAATCCAAATATAAAGATAATTGCACCTTCGAAAGCACTTAGAATTATAAATGATAATGGAATAGCCAAGGAATGGGCAAACTTTGTTGATGATTATTACACATCAGGAATTGCAGATATTACAGCATTAAATAAACTTTCTAAGGCATTGAATGTTGACGCAATATTTCAAGGGCAATTGTTAAATGTTACTCAGGCTGACGGAGATGGTTTGAGGAGTGGTGTTACAAGAGTGACAGTAAGCTTTTCCATTATTGAAACAAAAAGTGCAAAAATATTATGGGAAGCTACGGCAGATGGAACACATAGAGTTGAAGGACTTTTGATGTCTGATTATATTGCTCCTCCGATTACAGAGTCAATTAAATTAGCAATGGATAAGATAAAACAAAATATTCCTAAATTATAATTATTTGCTATGCTCAATATAAAAGAAATTGACACTGATAATTTAAACTATCTTTATGGCAAAGAAAAGCTATATGATATTATCAAATATTTAGCTACTGCTCAAGGGGATATGAGGAAAAGGCTCAATGAAATATCAGTTGAAATCGACTTATTAAGTATTGATAATTTTCCAGATAGTTTAAAAACAAAATGGCTTCTCGTAGAAAAAAAATTATATAAACATCCTCCCACATATAACTATAAAAATGAGTTAAATATGAGTTCTATTGAACATTCATTAAATCGTATGCAAAATAGAACAGCTTGTAAAATTGCAGAAATTATATTTGAATTATGGGAAGAACTTTAGCCTCAACGGAGTTGCCAGTTCTTTTCGTCTTTTAGCGAATAGGTGTAGCTGGTTTCACATTTTCTTTAAAATATAGTGAAATAACTCTCATATCTTTTTAAAGCTTTATAATAATTCTATCTAAGAAAGATGGGGGCTATTATTATGACAGCAGTATTAAGATTTGAGAAAAGAAACTTCGCTGATAAAATCACAACCCAAGGGATAGTCAAGGGCATTAGCAATGGCAGTCTAATAGCATTAAAGAAGCATACTGAAAGGCAAGAGCTTTTACAGTCTATGGAAGTGAAAAGCAAACAAGCCACAAATATAGACACTTCCCTATCACATCATAATATTTACTATGAGAAAATGAAGTATAGTGATATTCAAGAAATTAACGACACTCCTCATCGTTCTAATACGAGTGGAGCAT
>JAFLJV010000030.1 GCA_022712845.1 Sulfurimonas sp.
TCATGGCAAACTTCGTAAACTTTTTGAAGTATTTCCTTTTGCTTTTATATATAAAATGGCTGGTGGTGGTGCTATTGATGGTACAAAAGATTTAATGGAACTTAACCATAACCATATACATGATACTTCAGCATGTTTCTTTGGTTCAAACTATGAGATAGCAAAAGTAAAAGAAGTTTATGCAAGAAACAGATAATCAACAACTAGATAAATTTGAACTTCATTTAAACGAGATGATTATTAAACTTCAAGATTGTCAAGTAGATAAAAATCTACAAAGTTGTAGCAATTGTGAACATTATTTCAATTGTGAGCTACGAACTGATTATGTAAAATCAGTTTATAACAGTATGTCAAAAGGTGATACTGGTGGATTTGAGTTTTAAAAATTAAAGAAAATGAATTCTACTCTTTATTTTCTAAGACATTTTAGATAAAATAACACTAATTAATTACGAGGCAAAAAATTGAGTAAATATATCACAACACCTATATACTATGTTAATGGCGAAGCTCACATAGGACACGCTTATACAACTTTTATAGCTGATACTATGGCTAGATATGAAAAATTAAAAGGTCAGGATACTTTTCTTCTAACTGGGACTGATGAACATGGTCAAAAGATAGAAGAATCTGCACAAAAAGCTGGTAAACCTACTAAAGAGTTTGCAGACGAGATGAGTGCAACATTTAAAACTCTATGGGATGATTTTGATATATGTTATGATAAATTTATAAAAACAACGGATGAAGATCATAAAATAGGGGTACAAAAAGCTTTTGAAGTGATGTATGCTAAAGGTGATATATATAAAGATTTTTATGAGGGTCACTACTGTGTGAGTTGTGAGACTTTTTTTCCTGAAACTCAACTTGTAGATGGTGAGTTTTGCCCTGATTGTGGAAGAACTACGAGTATTGTAAAAGAGGAAAGTTACTTCTTTAAATTATCAAAATATGAAGATAAACTACTAAAACTTTATGAAAGTCAACCTGATTTTATTTTACCCCGTTCTCGTGCTAATGAGGTTATAAACTTCGTAAAAGGTGGGCTTCGTGACCTGTCAGTTACTCGTACATCATTTACTTGGGGTGTAAAAATGCCAGCCTCACTTAATGATGATAAACATGTTATGTATGTTTGGTTAGATGCTCTTTTAAACTATATTACTGCTCTTGGATATGGCAAAGATGATGCTAACATGAATTTCTGGCCAGCTTCTACTCACTTTGTTGGTAAAGATATTCTTCGTTTTCATGCTATCTATTGGCCCGCATTTTTAATGAGCCTTGATTTACCACTTCCTAAACATATCGGTGCACATGGTTGGTGGACAAGAAATGGCGAAAAGATGTCAAAATCTAAAGGTAATGTAATCGCTCCTAAAGAGGTTGCAGATCTTTATGGAGCTGAAAATCTAAGATATTTTATGCTCAGAGAAGTTCCTTTTGGTCAAGATGGAGATTTTTCACAGCGTGCATTTATAGATAGAATCAACTCAGAGCTTAGTAATGACCTTGGTAACTTACTTAACCGTATTATTGGTATGAGTGGTAAGTACTCTGATTTTGAAATAGATAGTGTTGATGTAGAGAAATATCACGCTAAAGAGCTTGATGCGATGAATGAAGCTCTAGGAGCACTTGATGGGTTTATGCAAAAGATGCAAACACACAGGTACTTAGAGGAGTTATGGAAATTATTTGCTATTGGTAACAAAGCTATTGAAGAACATGCTCCATGGGTAAAAATGAAAGAGAATAAAAAAGATGAAGCTCTTGCTACTGTAGCACTAGTTGCTAATATACTTGCAAAAGCTTCTATTATGCTATCTCCTATAATGCCTAAAACAACTGCAACTATTGCTGATGCACTTAACTTCACTATAGATAATGCAAGTTATCAAGAGCTTGTATGTGATAAAAAACTATTAAAATTATTTAATATCAAAAAAGTTCCACCTCTTTTCCCGCGTGTTGAAGAGCCTTTAATGGAAGAAGCTCCAAAAGCTATGCCTGATGATAAACCTAATGATAAGATGAAAGAAGAGCTATTAGAAAAGAAAAATGATGATGGTCTTATAGAGATTAGTCAGTTTTTTGAAACATCTTTAAAGGTTGGTGTTGTTGTCCAAGCAGAGGAAGTTCCTAAAAGTAAAAAGCTTTTAAAACTACAAGTCGATTTAGGTGAAGATAAACCAAAACAGGTTGTTGCTGGTATAAAAGAGTTTTATAGTGCTGAGTCACTACTTGGTACTCAAGTTTGTGTTGTAGCAAACCTAAAACCTGCAAAACTTATGGGTATGATGTCTGAAGGTATGCTTTTAGCTGCTAAGGATGAAGATGGTTTATGTTTAGTAAGACCAGAAAAAACTAAAAAAGCTGGTACACCTATTGGATGAGGCTTGAAAACTTTCTAGCACTCACCCACTCTACTCTTCTTAACAAACCTTGTATCAGTAATTTTAATGATATAACCTTTAGGGCAAACAGAGTAAAAAGAGGTGATCTCTTTTTCGCTTTTGATAAAGATGAAATTCAACTAGCTCTAAATAATGGTGCTTATGGCATAGTATTTGATACTAAAGTAGAAATATCTGATAATGAAATAGCTTGGATAGAAGTTCAAAATATAGATGATGCTCTAAAAAGATTGCTTCGTTTTAAAATGATAGAAAAAGATGTTATTGCCTACGAATGTAATGAAATAGTATTAAAACTCTCTTTACAAATCTCAACTCCAACAAACTTTCTCTCACTTACTGGAGATATAAAATCTATCTTTAAAGCTCTTTGGAATATAGAAGAAAAAACTACAGTATTATTTTGTTCAACTTCTCAAAACAAAGATATATTTACATCCATCAAACAGCTTCCAAAAGCAACTTTAAACGATATACAAATTATGGAACAAACACTATTTGAAACATCATTTATATATGATAATGTTTATTATGAAAGAGAGTTAATATCTCCGTTTTTCATCCCTTATTTAGAAGAGCTACTATATCTTTTTAAAACAATAAAAATTGACTATAAACTTAAAAAATTTACCCCTATTGATCATTTTGAAGCTGTGTTTACAAATAGAAAATTTGAGATAAAAAGTTTTGGAACTAGTGATAAAGTTCTTATTTTTGAATCAAATACCACTCTTATAGAAAATCAAATTCTTTTTCTTCAAAAGCAAGCACCATGGGCAAATACTATTTTTATTCTTCCTTACTTTACTAAATATAAAGCAGATAAAAATATATACAAGTATAAAGATGAAAATGAGATAATAGATATACTTAAAAACACCATGTTTAATTTTGCACTTGTTGTTGGTGTTGATAAGTCTATATTAAATAAACCTATTTTGAGTCAAAAACAATTAACATTAGATTTTTAGATATTTTTCACTATTTCTAATTTGTAGTTAACTCTCTTTTTAACTCATCTTTATTAACTTGATTTTTATCACTTTGAACTAGAGGAAGTGATTTTTTATAGATTACTCTGCTTGGAATCATATAAGACGCAAGATGCTTCTTTAACTCAAACAGTATCTCTTTTGGTGCTATCTCACTTGCAGCAGAATAGACCATAACTATCTCCTCTTCTATAAGCTCATTATCTATAGAAAATACTGCACATTGTTCAATCTGAGGTAAGTTATTAGACACTACTGATTCTATCTCATATGGAGAGACTCTAAAACCTCTTGTTTTTATCATGTTGTCAACTCTTGAAACAAAATAAAAATAACCCTCTTCATCTTTATAGACATAATCACCAGATGCAACTACAATCTCATCAGTTAAATGCCCCTCTAAGTTGATTGCATCTTTTAAGATTTCAATAGATTTAAACCTCTGTGCATTTTGTTCAGGAGCATTCCAAAAACCTTTATAGATATACCCGCCTCTATGGATTAATTCCCCTACTTCTCGTACGTCACACTCTTGTCCATCTTTGTTTAGCACATAAAGTTCAACATCAGGGATAGCTTTTCCGATAGAATCAGGTCTGATCTCTATTTGAGATGGATCTAAGTAAGTTGACCTAAACGCTTCTGTCAATCCATGCATAGAATAAAACTTTGCATTAGCAAAGAGTTTTTTACAGTCCTGAATCATTTTATCTGTAACTTTACCGCCAGAAGAAGTTATTGTTTTTAGATGTGAAAAAAGTTCAGGATTTGGAATTCTCTGCATATCATCTTCAAATATTTGTGTTATATTAATAGGCATCAATGGAACAACAGTGACTTTATCATTAATTAGATGATTAAAGAAGTCCTCTGCGAGTATAAATCTATGAAGTGCTAGTGTCGCTTTTTTGTATAGAGTAGAAAAAATTTGATTTAACCCATAGTCAAGATTAAAAATAAGCAGCCCTGATATGATATCATCTTCTTTGATGTCTAAATACTGAGTAACAACACGAGCAGAATCTATAAGGTTTCTGTGTGAGATTACTATCCCTTTTGGTCTGCCTGTTATTCCAAAAGAGTAAGTAATAATTGCATTATCATGTCCATTTACATTACAAGCATAAGGTTTATTGTAGTATTTAAAAATTTCTTCAAAAGATGGAATATCCCTTGTAGCCGTTTCATACGAAATAATATGACCACTAAAATTAATCTCTTCAATATTTTCAAGCTTTAGTTTATCGGTAATTATACATTTTATATTACAATCATTCATAATGTACTCAACCTGTTCAGCTTTTAGAAGTTTTGTCAGTGGCACCAATATGTAGTCTGTTGATAAGATAGCAAGAATAGCGATAACTTGATCTATGCCTTTATTAGAATAAACACCTATCCTTGAACCTTTTGACAGGTCTAATTCTTTGAGATAAAATGCAATCTGATTCACTTTTGTAAAAAGCTCAGAGTAAGTGATGTTTTTTTCATTAAAGAATAGTGCTGTTTTATCCGCGTGTGAAAGGTTGGCATCTTCGATTAGTGTTCTTATACAGTTTATTGACATCTATTATCCCTTAACTTTGTTTATCTGTGATTGCTAGCGTCCAGATATCGTAGTTACTATCCATTACAGTAACTGGATTATGATCTGAACTCAATATTTTTTTATAAAAAAATAAGATAATATCTTCTATCTCATCTTTGTTTAAAACTTTAGTTATCCCACCTGTAAGTACTATAGAGTTGATAGATAATAGTTTTAGGTTTATATAGGCTTTTTTGTAGTGCGACATCTTACAAAGCACAAGAAAAATAGCCAACTGCATCAATACTCTTAGTGCTTTTTCACTCTGCTCTTCAAATATATTTTCTGTGACTTTTAAGTGAGTTAGAAGTTCATAAACAAACTCGTTATTTTTTGCAGAAAAGATTAAAGACTCTTTTGATTTATGGACACCAAGTTTTTTAAAGACTAGTCTATCATACTCATTTTGAGTAACTATATTATCATCTACTAAGTCTTTTGAGTAGTGAATATCTGTTGTTGCTCCACCGATATCTATGAGGATAAATGGATCTACAACAGAAAACTTTGCATCAATAAGCGGAAGAGTTTTATTTACGATATATGGTGTAGAGTATATCTGATTTGAAGTGATGTCGTAGAGGTGTTTAATATCCTCTTTACCGACAATATCAGCTTGATATAGGTTTGTCAGATACTCTTTGAGGTTCTCTTCAACAATATGAAGCTTATCATCAATAATATTAGGTAGTACGACTAAATTTTCAATATTTTTTGCAAGAGTCGGTGCATCTTCTTCGCTTCCTACAAATACAATATTTGAGTATTTGAGTTTTTCTAAATAACTATATAGGTCATCACCAAAAATATCTGAAGCAGAGTTAATACCGCCAACAATGATAACTACATCAATAAGATCACTTGGAATTGAGTACTCTTTAATATCCTGATATACAACTGTTTCAATAATATTTATCCCTGAATTAAAGGCGATATTT
>JAFLJV010000031.1 GCA_022712845.1 Sulfurimonas sp.
AAATTAAGTTTAATAGTTCTAGGGGTTATCTTTACATTAAATAGCTGTTCAGATAATGAAAATGAAGTGAATACAACTGAAATAACTATATCTCAACAAGAACTTGATGATTTAAAATTTTTAAGAGAAGAAGAAAAATTAGCAAGATATGTATATTTATTCTCCTATGAAAAATATGGAGATCTAATTTTTAATAGTATTTCATTGAGTGAACAACAACATATGAATAGTGTTTTAACATTATTAGATACATATCAAATTGCTGACCCAGCTTCAACAGAAAGAGGTGTTTTTACAAATCAAGTTTTACAAAAATTATATAATGATTTAATAGAATTATCTGATATTTCAATTGAAGAGGCATTAAAGGTAGGTGCATTAATTGAAGATTTAGATATTAACGATTTAGATGGACTTCAAAATTCATCATCAAATGAAGATATTATTTCAGTATGTCAATTACTAGAGTGTGGATCTCGAAATCATTTAAGAAGCTTTATAGAAAAACTTGAGTTGGTGGATTTTTATTATTCACCAGTTTATATTTCATTAGAAGATTATAACGAAATAATTGAAACTTCATTGGAATTTTGTGGTTCATATTAAAATAATATTTAAGTGTCTTTACATCATAAATAATAATTATATATGAATTCTAAATTAATATTTATAGCGGTTATTTTTTTTACAATTTTAAGTTGTAAACCTAAAAAAGATGAACCTAAAACAGAAGAAATAAAAGTTATTGAAGCAATAAATGATCAAATTAAACCCGAAGGTTATAATTTGTTAAGAAACAACTGCTATGCTTGTCATTCTGTAATAGCAAAATCTCATGATGATATAATTGCACCACCAATGGTGGCAATTAAAAGAAGATATAAAGTATCCTATAAAACAAAAACTGAATTTATCGAAGCCTTAACAAATTGGGTGTTAGACCCTAAAGAAGAGCATGCTTTAATGCGTGGTGCTGTAAATCAATTTAAGGTAATGCCTAAGCAACCATTCGATAAAAGTGCTGTAATTAAAATAGCAGATTATATATATAATAATGAATTAGAAAAACCAGATTGGTTTAATAGCCATTTTGAAGAAGAACATCCTGAAGGCATGGGAAATGGAAAGGGTAGAGGTAAAGGAATGGGAAATAGAAAGTGAAAAAATATTATATTAAATTTAAAAGAGCTTTAACTGCTAGTTAAAGCTCTTTTAAATTTATGCCTAATGATGATGCCCATGATTATGCCCACCACCACAATTACAATTACAACCAGATTTTTCATTTGCAACAGGAGCAAAAGCTTCTAATGTTCCATTTATTAACTTTTCAATTGCAGTATCTGGGTTGGTTTCTTCAATTTTATAACAAGCAACATTTTGTCTAGCAAGCTTTTGAATTAATCCATTTCCAATACCTCTAGTTAATAATATGTCAACATCTAATAAACTACTACTTTCAAAAGTATTGTTAGCATTATGTGAGGCATTGTGTAAAGTTTCTTCTTTTGTAAGTTCAAGTATTTTTTTACTTTCAATAATACCCTCATCAATTGCATAGATTATAAAATTTCTGCATTTACCGGCATGTTCAAATATTACTTTCTTGTTTTGAGAAGCAACAGCAACTATTGTTTTCATATTATTTAAGTTTCAGTAAAATTAACCCTAAAAGCTATAATAATTTGCAACCTAAGTTACTGCTAAGAGATTGTATAATTAAAAAGTTATATAATAAATTAAACAAATTTTAATTAACAATTTTTGGACTTATTAACAATTTTAAAAATTATATTAATTAATTGTCCGAAAATTTAAGGCATATTATTTTTGATAGTAAATACGTTACTTTTGACACCCTGAATTAATATTTAAAGTTGTGTAAGTACTGTAAATACAGTATAATATATATATATATAAATAAAAAATATAAGATTTCATTCTATTTTTATTTAGCATATTTTTGTCATTAATCTTGTTTTATTAATAAATAAATTAAAGTTTTTAACAAATTTATTTGGTTGTATTAATAATTGTACATACATTTGATGTATATACAATAGTAGTATAAACAATTGTTGTCCCCCCGAAGTTGAATAAAAATGATAAAAATGATAAGTTAAACTTACCTGATTTTACAATTGCAAATATTTTGCAAACAGGTAATTGGATGAATGAGAAATTTTCAGATCATCTAAAGCAATACGCATTATCAATTCAACAATTTCAAGTTTTACGTTCTTTAAGAGTATTGAAAGGTAAGCCAGCAGATCTTTTAACTTTACAAGCCCAAATGGTGAGTAAAAATAGTAATACAACTCGTTTAGTTGAGAAGTTACGATTAAAAGGATTGATATCAAGAATTCAAAGTGAAGAGAATAGAAGGAAGGTAGAAATTAGAATTACTGAAGCTGGTTTAGGTTTATTAGATGAGATTGAGAAAATTCACACAGAATTTGAAAATGATATTGTGAGTAATTTAACTAATAAAGAGCAATTAACTCTTAACAAATTATTGGAAAAAATAAGGTCTAAATAAGTCAACCCCAAGTGCAAATAGACTTTTAATAATTAATATTATTTGATACCCTATATAGTATTAATTGTTAAAAGTCAAAATTTAATTAGTAAGTTTAAATAAAACAAGTGAAAAATATGAATAGATAAATCAACCCTAAATTAAATTACTTTATTAATACTTATTACCCCTAAGTAT
>JAFLJV010000032.1 GCA_022712845.1 Sulfurimonas sp.
AGCATATGCACTTCTTACAATGGCTCCGATATTTCCAACATCAGTTAAACCCGATAAAACAAGTACAAACTTTTTACGAAGAAAGAGTTTATAAGTGTGGGGTTTAAAGTCACTCACCTCAGCTAAAAAACCCTGATGTGAAGCATTTTTACACATTTTTTGTGCAGCTTCATTTGGAATTCTTTTTACTTCAAAGCCCATTTTCATGAGACGAGAGTATTCTTTTTTTTCTACCTCTTTAGCAAGGTAAAGGGTCTTTATCATTTGCGGATAATTGTTTATTACATAATATACTGGTTGTTTTGCATAGATTATCATGAAAAGTATTTTAGCTAAAAAAAGTTAAACTGAGGTTATAGAATTATAATTAGAGGGATAACAGTCTGTTATAACACGCTTTTGTGTTTTCTCCTGTTATTTTACAAATAAGTTTTGCTTGTACTTTTTTTGGTAAATCTAGTGCTAAAATATCATTTTCACTTACTGCTGAAGATTGATGCAAATCACTTGCTTTTAACACAACAACCCATTCACCACGAAAATTTCCATCAAGTTTTTGGAGAACGACAGAAGCATTTCCATGAACATATCTTTGATATTTTTTTGTAAGTTCTTTTGCTAAAAATATTTCTCGAGTTGGTTCTTCTTTTTTTAGTTCTAATAATAACTTCTCAAGTCTATGAGGAGATTCGTAAAGTATAGTGGTAAAACCATTATGAAGTGCCTCTTGAAGTCCTGCACTTCTAGAATCACCCTTATGATCTAAAAAGCCATAAAAAAGCATTTTTGTCTGAACAAATCCACTTGCAACAAAGGCTGTTAAAAGTGCATTTGCACCTGGCAAGACATCGTATTCAACCCCATTATCAATACAATATCGTACTAGAATTTGACCAGGGTCACTAACCCCTGGCATACCAGCATCGCTTATATAAACAATATTTTGCTCAAAAAAAGATTTTTCTAATTTTTCAACAAAAGCTTGCTCATTATGTGAATGTAATGCGATGAATATTTGATTTTCTTTAAATACAGTTTGATAACGTTCTTTTAAAATGTGAATAAGTTTTTTTGTAACTCGAGTATCTTCGCAGAGGAGTGTATCAGCATCTCTTAGAGCTTCAATTGCTCTAAGTGACATATCGCCTATATTTCCAATCGGAGTTGGAACTAAAGACAACATTGTATTTTATCTTTTAAAAAAGACTATTTTTTAGCATAACGAGCGTTAAATTTCTCGATACGACCTGCTGTATCTACCATTCTCTCAGAACCTGTAAAAAATGGGTGACATTCTGAACAGATGTCAATTTTAAGTGTATCTTGAGCCGCTTTATTCTCAAAGCTATTTCCACAAGCACATGTTACAGTACAAGTTACAAATTCTGGGTGTAGTTCTTTTTTCATTATTTTGCCTTTTGATGAACGGTTTGTATACGTACATCTATATATTTTTTAAATCCGTATGGGTGCAGATTTTATTGAGTGGGATTATAGCTAAACTAAGTTTAAAGTAATATTTTACTTGCAAGAGCCATCACAGCAGATTCTGAACGAAGCACCATTGGGGTGTTAAGTCTAAAGACATCTTGACTAGCTAAAAACTCTTTTTCACTTTGAGAAAAACCACCTTCGCAGCCTATTAGCACTCTTTTTATATTTATATAGTCATCAAGCGTCTTTTTCGTAAAATCAAACACTTTTGTATCTGGATATGTTTTAATAAATTTTTCTACAGTCTTATACATGTCAAATTCAATATATGTACTTCTTCCACATTGTTGCATAGAAGATTCTAAAATTCTATTCAATCGAGAGAAGTCTAGTTTAAAGTTTTTCTGACTTCTCTCACAAGAAATAAATGAAATCTTACTCACACCAATCTCACTTAAAGATGGAAGTATTTTTTCTATTGATTTTATATCAATATGGCACCAAGCTATATGAAGTTCTTTTTTCGCTTCTACTCTTTGTGTGATTGCAGATATTTTTTGAAGTTCTATCACTCTGTTTTCAATACCAAGAACCCGGTACTCATAAAGAATATCCATCGCTTCTTTAGCTCGAAAACTAATCATATCTCCTACACTGTGACGTCTTACTTTTACTAAATACTTAAATAATTCACCCTTGAGTAATAAATTTTCACTTGGAATAGAATCAAGTAAAATATAAATCACATCCACATCCAAATAGAGATACTTAAGATTATAACAACTTCAGATGCTAGGCATCTATAAGCCATTTTTTTATATATCTCTAAAGCATTTTCAAGTTTTACCCGAAGATATTTTAATGTTTTAAGTCTTTTTACTTCTACGAAAATAATCATAAGTGAAAAAACTATCATAACAATATTTTCAAGTGTAAACTCAAGGTGCTTTGCTGCCATCATAATAACACCCGTAAAAATAATCCCACCAATTGCTGTCGAACCAATAGGTGTGAATAAACTCATTTGTCTTTGGTACTTCACTAGATCATTCGCACGATAAAGCATCCAAAAATTCGCCAATATTACTACTAATATCCCTATAACACTATAGTAATGTGTTACAATACTCATCTCATACATTTCATTCATAATGGAAGTATATTGAAATAGAGGTAACAAATGGCTGTAACAGTAGAAGAAGCATTAGAAATTATTTATAAAAAAATCACACCAAAATCCATAAAAATTTTACCAATAGAGCAATCTTTAGGATATGTTCTAGCTGAAGATATTACAGCTACACACAACTTACCTCCCTTTGATAACTCCGCAATGGACGGATACGCAGTTAAAATCTCTGATTCTTCTAAGTCTGTCGAAGTTAATCATACTATTTTTGCAGGTGATGATTCTAAGGCTATTTTAGAATCTGGTTATGCTATCAAAATTATGACAGGTGCTAGAATCCCAGAGGGTTGTGAGTGTATCGTTCCAAAAGAAGATACTACGGAATCACCA
>JAFLJV010000033.1 GCA_022712845.1 Sulfurimonas sp.
TGATGCAGTATCTTTAGAGCTTTCAGCAAGTTCGATAGTAGAATCTCTTAAGTCTTTAGAGATACCAGAAGTAGTATCAGAAGTACTTTTAACAGTTGAAACTTCAACAGTTTTAAGATCATCAGATACTTTAACAGTAGAATCTTTTGTATCCTTAGATACAGCAGTAGTTGTTCTCTCAGCTGATTTAGAAACTTCAACAGTTCCAGTTACACTTGACTGTGTAGTTTCTTTAGCATCACTACTCATTGAAGTAATACTTTCTTTGATATCTTTGAACATATCTCCAAAACTAAAGTCTGATGCAGTTGCCCCTGTTGTAAGAGCTAGTGCCGCTATTGAGCTAATTATTATTTTTTTCATGTTTATTTCCTTTTTGTTGTTTATTATAATGTTAAGTGATATTATAACTGTTATTGACTAAATTATAACTTAAACTATAGCAAATTATAATATCAGGTTATTACATAATGATATACACATTTTTTAATTAAAAGTATAATTTTCAATTAATGACTACGCCTATAGATTTTTTTAGATATAATGCTTCCATAGAGCATTTAGAAGGATATATATGAAGAAAATATTTGCATTTTTAGTAATTGCAGGAACAGTTTTACCTGCTGCTCCTTATACGAATCAAGATAGAATTAATGATATGCACGAGATGGCTTTTGCAATGAATACAATACAGAGTGGTTTTTTCTACAATAACTACGATACGATATCAGAAGGTGTAGAACATTTGTCTAAAGCGATGAAAAGAGTAAAGCCACCACTAGAAGAACTAGAAGAAACAGATATAATGGCGAGATATATGAATAATAAAGTTCGCATGACAAATAAGGTTGTGAAAAAAATCAATCAAAAATCTTTAACTATTTTACAGAGATACAAAAATGGTGATTCACAGCAAGCGGTTCAAGCATATACTAAGATACTTGGTCAATGTATGAAATGTCATAGAGAAACAAGAAACTGGTAAAAGGAAAACAATGAAACTACTAATACTAACACTAATAACAATAAGCTCTCTTTTTGGAGGTAAGTTAATTTTAACGGGAACCGTAATCTCAAACAATCAAAAGATGATACCTGCACGATACATGGGTTATGTAAAGAAAGTAAACTTTGAAGTTGGTGATAGTGTTGAGAGAGAGGATATTTTATTTGAGTTAGAATCTGCTGAGTTTGATATTATGGAATCACAGGCTGATTTAGCACTTGCACATGCAAGATTAATGTTAGAGTCTTTTCAATCTCGTTCGTATAGAATTAAAAAAGATCAAGATAATTTAGTAAGACAAAGAAAGTCATACACTGCCCAAAATTTTAAAATACAAAAGTTAGAACTTCAAGAACTCTCAGATAATGCTGATAGAGCCTTAGAAGCAATGCAAGTAACACTCGAGCAAGCTTCAGAAAAAGTTAAACAATTTGCGACAATCGGTGGATACTTAAAAATCCTTGCTCCAAACAATGGAATCTTAGTTGAAAAAAGAATTCGTGTTGGTGATATGTTGTCTCCTGGTATGCTTGCTATGATTATTGTTGATATGGATCATTTAGAGATTGAAGCGGAAGTTTCAGAATCAGATTTAAAGTATGTCAGAAAAAATAAGGTAGTTGATGTACAAATTCCATCATTAGATTATAAGGCTTCTGGATATATTAAAGCAATTGTACCAAGTGCAAACCCTATGGCGCATACATTTAAGATTCGTATCCATTTTGAGAATACAAGCGATATGATTTTCCCAGGTATGTACGCAAAAATACATATAGATTTAACAAACGAGATTACTTCAAAGATTAAATAATTTAGCCCTTTTTTTTACTTTTTATGATAGCCTTATTTATATAAAAAATAAAAGGCTATTATTATGTTAAAAATCATCACACTTCCCTTTATCTGCATTTCGACAGTTTTTGCACTCTCAAACCTTGAAGTCGCTACTTCAAGTGATGCAGTTATGAATGGCTTTGAAGATTCTATAGCTGTCATGACTATGAAACTTATCAATGCCAGAGGTCAAGAAAAAACGAGACATATGAAAATGAAAGTTTTAGAGGGAAAAGATGCAGATAAGTCACTTATGGAGTTCTCAACACCAGCCGATGTAAAGGGAACTAAGTTCTTAAGTTATGAGCATATTAACAAAGATGATGATCAATGGCTTTATCTTCCAGCATTAAAGCGTGTAAAAAGAATCGCATCTAAAAATAAGTCAGGTGCTTTTATGGGAAGTGAGTTTTCTTATGAGGACTTAAGTGCTTTTAATGTGAAGAAATACAGCTATGAGGGTGAAGCCTTAGTAGGAGAACTTGAAGGTGAAGCTGTATATATTGGACATAGTGTGCCAGTATCTAAATACTCAGGATACACGAAGCTTGTTTCATATGTAAGTAAAGAAAGTTTTTTAATCAGAAAAATAGAATACTTTGATAGAAAGAAAAAACTTTTAAAAACAGCGTATTTTGAAAACTATAATATGTTTGGAACGATTCCTAGAATAGGTAAAATCACGATGAAAAACATTCAAAATGATAAAACTACAATTCTAACATGGAGTGATGAAAAAATCAAGAATGGTCTTAAAAACAAAGACTTTCATAAAAGACACCTCAAAAAATGATTCGTTTTTTAAGTCTCATCTTCTTTATGCCTCTGTTACTTATGGGAGAAGTAGAAGTGAGTGGACATTTTGACCTAGATTCACAGGCTTATATTACAAAGGCAGATCAAAAACATTCAAATTCATTTACAGCAAAACAAACACTAGAACTTCGTTATACAAAAGACGAGTTAAGTATTTTGGCAAGGTTATATGCGCAAGTTGCTTATTATGATTTCTTAAGAAAAGAAGATGAAACAGAACGGACATTTGCAAGAGTTGATGAGCTTTATATAAAATATGATTTGGATGATTCTACGCTACAAGTTGGTAAGAGTATAAAGTTTTGGGGTGCCTTAGAGTTACGAAATATAGTAGATGTATTTAATCCTAACGAATTACGAGATGACTTGTTTAAGACAAACCGCTTAGGTGTTTGGAATGCTTCGTATTCTTATTATACGGATAGTGGAGAGTTGTCTTTGATAGTAAAAGTAGCAGAGCCAGACCAAAAGATGGCAGGTTTCCCTTATGTGTATTATGTATTTCCTAAGGTAGTTACTTACAATGATGACCTAAGAACTTCTAAAAATGAACATAGACCTTCGGTATATTTAATGTATAATGGAACTACAGATACAGAGTATGCTATTGATTATGCTTTTATTTATGAAAGTGGTTATGATTCTCAGAGATACTTTTCTCTTAGGCTAAATCAGCCTAGCACTTATGTACAAAATGCTTATCTAGTAGATAAATTTATGACCTACAATACATTAGTAGTTGGTGCTACACTTTTAAAACTAGAAGCACTTTATGTGATAGTTCCAGATGAAGAACCCATAAGTGATTACTCGCATATCGCACTTGGAGTGGAACACTCACTTGATGATTTTGATGAGGGAACAACACTTAGTCTAATCTCTGAGTATTATAAATATAGAACTTATGAAGACGGAAAATACACAGACTTACAACTTTTTGAAAGTATGCAGGATGATATTTTTTTAGGTATGCGCTATGCCTTAAATAATACGGATGATACGGAGATAGTAGGTGGTGTGATTCATGACTTAGAGTATGATGAGCAAATATATTATGCTGAACTTGGAAGCAGGATTGGTGATTCTTTTAAAGTGGAGATAGATTACTATTATATAGAGCCATCAAAAAAAGCACAAACTGCGAATGCCTTGTTAGGTAGACATCAAAGAGTAGGAGTAAATATTGCGTACTATTTTTAGTCCTCTAAAGGAAGTAAATGGATAGTTTTGTAGATAGAATTATAAAATTCAGATGGGCGATAGCTCTTTTGATACCGCTTATTACAATAATGATGGCTTCATCGCTTAAGAACTTAGAATTTGAAGGCAGTTATAGAATCTGGTTTGGTGAAGAATCTACAATTTTAAAAGAATACGATGACTTTCGTTCTATCTTTGGAAATGATGATGCTATTGCTATTTCATTTAAGGTAGAGGATGGAATCTTTAACAAAGATGTTCTTCAAAGTATTCAAAACATCACAAACAAACTTTGGGAAACTGAGTATATTGCAAGAGTTGATTCTATTACAAACTACCAGTATGTACATGCTGATGAAGCGTATCCTGATGAAATAGTAGTTGAGAATTTTATTGAAGATATAGAGAGTTTAACTAGGGAAGATTTAGATAAAAAACGCTCTATTGCCTTAAGCCAAGATATTATAGTTGGAAAACTTATTTCAAGTGATGCCAAAACAACGATGATTGTTGGGCGTATGACACCAAAGGCGGGAAACGACCCCGAAGTCAGTTTTAAACTTCGTGATGCTGCTGTTGCTATTATC
>JAFLJV010000232.1 GCA_022712845.1 Sulfurimonas sp.
TCCCTGTTGAAGAGCGTTTAATCGTTGAACTTTACTCGAAATAATAGTTAATAAAAGGCGTTAGAGAATGAAGAAAATTAAAACTACTCCACTTGCTCCTCAAGAATTTGAGGTAGAACAGATTAGTGAGAATGAAGCTAATATTATTGCATACCCTTTTGAAACAGGTTATGCAATCTCTTTAGCTCATCCACTTCGCCGTTTTTTATTAAGTAGTTCAGTTGGTTATGCACCAATTGCTATTAAAATCGAGGGTGCTAAGCATGAGTTTGACTCTGTACGTGGTATGTTAGAAGATATTTCTGACTTTATTTTAAATCTTAAAGAAATTCGTTTTAAGCTTACTGATGAAGTTACAGAAACAGAAATTAGCTACAGTTTTGTTGGTCCTTGTACTATCAAAGGTAGTGATCTTTCAGATGATGAGGTAGAGGTAGTTACTCAAGATGCTCCTCTTGCAACACTAAATGAAGACTCTACTCTTAACTTTAGTATTAAGATAGCTCAAGGTATAGGTTATGTTTCTAGTGAAGACACATATGATGAATTAGAAGATGGGTATATAGCATTAGATGCTTATTTCACTCCTGTTCGTAGTGCAACTTATAAAATTGAAAATGTACTAGTTGATGACAATCCTAACTTTGAAAGAGTAATTTTAAATATAAGAACGGATGGACAAATTTCTCCTGTAGATGCATTTAGAAACTCACTAGAAGTTATGTATGCTCAACTAGCTGTATTTAACAGTGAAATAAGTGTTAAAGCTCCAACTGCAATTGAAAGAGTTGAAGAGAGTCCAGATCTCAAAAAATTAACTACAAATATTGATAATTTAGGTTTAAGTGCAAGAAGTTTTAATTGTCTTGACCGTTCAAATATAAAGTTAATTGGTGAGATAGCATTAATGAGTACTAATGATCTTAAGAATGTTAAAAATCTAGGTAAAAAATCATATGATGAGATTGTTGAAAAACTTCAAGAGTTTGGTTTTGAAGTTGGTGGCACTCTAGCAGATGATGTAGTTAGTGCATTAAAAAAGAAAATAGAAGCTGTAGAAGCTTAATTAGAGGATAATAGATGAGACATCGTCATGGATACCGTAAACTAGGTCGTACAAGTACACATCGTGCTGCTTTACTTAAAAACCTTAGTATTTCGTTAATAGAACATGGTAAAATTGAAACTACTGTTATTAAAGCTAAAGAGCTACGTTCATACGTAGAAAAACTTATCACAATTGCTGGTAAGAATGACTCTAACGCTCATAGAGCAGTATTCGCGGCGCTTCAAAGTAAAGAAGCAACTAAAACTTTAGTAAATGATATAGCTCCTAAGTACGTTGATCGTACAGGTGGTTATACTAGAATTACTAGAACTCGTATTCGTCGTGGTGATGCTACGACTATGGCTTTTATAGAGTTAGTATAACTGTATAAATGTTACATAAGTGAAGCTTTTGCTTCACTTTGAAAATCTTCAAAACTTCCACATTCCAAAATACTTAAAACTTAAAAGAGAGATATTATGAGTAATTTCGCATTTGGAACTTATAGAATAAGTGAATATAATCCAGGACACATACAAGCATTAAAAGAAGCTATAGAATCTGGTATAAAAATGATTGATACATCATCAAACTATATGGATGGCTCTGCTGAGCGTGCTATAGCCCTTGCATTTAGAGAATTTGATGAAGATAAAAAAGATGAAGTTGAAATAGTAAGTAAATTTGGTTATATTCAAGGTTCAAACTTATCAAAACATAAAGAAAAACCTTTTGAAGAGGTTATTGAATTTAACGAAGATTGTTATCACTCTATCTCAAAATCATTTCTACACTTACAACTTAGTGATTCTTTAGATAGATTAGAGATGCAAAAACTTGATTGTTATCTTATTCATAATCCTGAATATTATCTTTTAGATGCGATAAAAAAAGGTATTGATGTTGATGATAGGCTTGATGAAATGTATAAAAGACTTGAAAATGCTTTTATAGGTCTTGAAGAGGAAGTTAAAAATACTCGTATCAGTTCTTATGGTATAAGCTCAAATAGTTTTTCTCTAAATCAAAATAATAATGAATTTTTACCATATGAAGATCTTTTAACATTAGCAGATAATGCTGCTAAGTTAGTTGGAAATGATATTCATAGTTTTACAACTATTGAGCTACCTATAAATATGCTTGAACAAGAAGGGCTTAAGTGTGCTGCATGGGCAAAAAATAATGGAATTAGAGTATTAGCAAATAGAGCATTAAATGTAAAGTATGAAAACTCTATGTTTCGTTTGTGCGATTATGATGAGAGTAGCCAATATTATCATCACTTTAATGAACTGATTGAAGTTTGTAATAATGATACTTTAAGACCACTTTATAATCTTTTAGAACAATTGGATGATAACAAACATAAATTTAAGTGGCTTGGGGATTATGACTCTTTTTTATATGCTCAAATAATTCCTCATATTAAAAAAGCTATAAAAGTTGTTGATGAAGAAAATAGAGAAACAATGTTTAATTTTATAGATCTGTTTCTTCAAGAGTATAGAAAAATGGTAGCCTATGAATGTTCAAAAAGTACAAGAGAAGAGTTAAAAGACTATTTTAAAGAATGTAATTCTTCAATGCAAGAGTGTGCAGTTAAGTTTTTAATGCAAAGAGATAGCATTGATTATATACTAATAGGTATGAGAAAACCTACATATGTTCATCAATTTCTTTCTTTAGTAAAATAAGTGTTATTTTTTATCACTTGTTAAGCGATTTTGTCATATCTTATGATAATAATAAATAAAGGATTGGCATGATTCCATTTTCAGATGAAGAACTGATGGCTCCAGTAGAGAATGTTATAAATAAAGTACGCCCGTCTTTAGCTCTTGATGGAGGAGATATAGATTTTTTAACAGTAAAAAATTCAGTTGTTTATATACAACTAAAAGGTGCTTGTATTGGGTGTGCTAGTAGCTCAACAACATTAAAATATGGGGTTGAGAGACAACTTAAAATGGATATCCACCCAGAATTAACAGTAGTAAATGTGCCTCAAGGCATGGAAAATGATTTAAATAATTTATAAATAAGAGAAAAAAATTAATGAGTATAAGTAAACACAAAATATTAAGTCAGGCTAAAGAGAGTTTCTCAAAGAATGATTTTAAAAATGCTTTAGAGAAATTTGCTACAGTCTTACAAAACTATCCTAATTCAAAAGAGGCTTACAATAGTGTAATTCTTGCTGAAATGGCTATGAGTGGAGAGGGTGGAGCAGAGGCTTTATTTGATTATTATGAAATTTTAAAAGAAGAAGATAAAGAGCAAGCAGATAAAATAATGGGTGAAATATTACAAAATATGGATGGCTCACTTGAGAGATTAAGTGAAGTATTTGCAGAACCTATTCGTGATAGATTAGATTTTGAAGATGGAATTCTTTATAAAGATTTTAAAGCTATTATAGATGGTGGAGAGAGTTTTAAAGAAACTTTTGAAAATATTATGTTCTCAACTCGCGTGATAATTACACAAAAAGAAGATTTTATAGATTTTTTAGATAACTTAATAGAAAATAATTTCTCAGAGATGGCTTTAACTTATTTAGAAAATGCTCTTAGTGTTTACCCAAGTGATAAACTTCTTAGAAAATTATTGAAAAAACTAGCCAAAGGTTCTAAAGTTGAAAATTGAGCTCCCAGAGCAAGAGTTTAAATATATAACTGAAAACTCTTTGGAGTGTGATAGTGAGACAGCTTTTGTTCTAACAAATCAAAATGCAAAATATCTTCAAAATGCAAAAAAAAATTCTGCTCACTCAATAATAGATATTAAAGATGTAGCAGAGCTTTTTGGTATAGATAAGATTAAAATAGTTGGAATTACTGGAACAAATGGTAAAACTACAACAGCAAGTGCAATTTATTCATTTTTATTAGACTTAGATTATAAAGTAGCAATGCAAGGTACACGTGGTTTTTTTATGAATGATGAAGTTGTAGAGGGTAAAACTCTTACTACACCATCTGTATTAAATACATACAAACATATATATCAAGCAGTTAGTGCAGGATGTGAATTTTTTATTATGGAAGTTAGCTCACATGCAATCGCTCAAAAGCGTATAGAGGGTTTAAATTTTGAACTTAAAATTCTTACAAATATTACTCAAGATCATTTAGATTATCATAAAACTTTAGGTGAGTATATAGCTGTAAAAAATAGTTTTTTTGAAGATGAGAGTAATAAACTAATAAATAAAGATGAACCTCGAGCGGCATTTAATTTTAAAAATGCTAAATCTTATGGGATAGAAAATTCTGCTACATATAGACTTATTGCGTACTCATTAAATAATGCATCTAGTGGAATAATTCAACATTTCAAAGATGTAGTTCCTTTTACAGCGTCACTTCATGGTTTTTTTAACCTTTATAATCTGATGGCAGCAATTTCTGCAACTCATATGTTAACTGGAAAAAAATTAGAAGATGTTACTGAAGTAGTTGATAACTTTGCAGGTGTAAGTGGAAGAATGGAACAAGTTTGTGAAGCACCAAATGTTATAGTTGATTTTGCACACACTCCTGATGGGATGCAGCAGGTCTTAAATGCTCTTAAAGAGAAAGAACTTTTAGTTGTTTTTGGAGCTGGTGGAGATAGAGATAAATCAAAACGTGCATTGATGGGTAGAGTTGCCGCATCACTAGCAAAAAAAGTTTATATAACTAGTGATAACCCAAGAAATGAAGATCCCCAAGAGATAGTAAATGGTATTTTAGATGGTATTGAAGATAAAAGTATAGTTGTTGTTGAATTAAATAGAAAAAAAGCCATAGAGATGGCACTTGATGATCAAGAAGATGAAGAAGTTGTTGTAATTCTTGGAAAAGGTGATGAGAGCTTTCAAATTATTTATGATAAAAAACTTCCATTTGATGATAGAGAAGTTGTTAAAAATCTATTAAATATAAAATAAATTCTTAAACTATAAAACTTCTTTCATTCCATTATATTTTATGAGTTAATTTTCGCTATAATCTCGAAAAAAATTAAGGATAATTTTATGGGACTTCCTCAACCAGCGTATTATATATTTAAATGTGAGCAATCAGCTCCTCCTGGGATGCCAAAACCATCTTGTGTAACACCAGAAAGTCAAGAACTTTTTCAATATTTAGCACAAAAACTAATGACAGATGGCGTTATGGCAACTGTTCAACCAATTCGTACTTCATGTCTTAACCGCTGTATTGCTGGTCCAGTTATGTTAGTAGAACCTGGACATGTTATGTATGCAAGATTAACGAAAGAAAAAATTGATAGAATTATAGAAGAACATATCCTTGGTGGAAATGTTGTTGAAGAGTTTTTAATCGAAGCAGAGCTATGGGATGATGCAATCACTCCATGTGAAATGCAAAAACAAATGGGAATGTAGGAAAAAATTATGTTAATAGAGATGTTATACAGCAAAATTCATCGTGCTACTGTAACTGACGCTAATTTAAATTATGTTGGTTCTATTACTATAGATGAAGAGCTTTTAGAAGCTGCTAAAATGAGAATTGGACAAAAAGTTGAAATTTTAAATATTAACAATGGTGAAAGATTTTCAACTTATACCATTCTTGGTGAACGTGGCAAAAGAGATATTTGTTTAAATGGTGCTGCTGCTAGAAAAGTTCAACCAGGTGATAAGATAATTATAGTTGCTTATGCAACTTATGATGAGAAAGATTTACAAACTTATAAACCAAAAGTTGTTCTTGTTAATGAAAACAACGATATTGATGAAATTTTAGAGAGTATTTAATATGTTTGGAAACTTAGGTGATATGGGTAAAATGCTTGAAGAGATGCAAGAAAACGCAGGTAAACTTCAAGCCGAACTTGAGTCTAAAACTTTTAATGTTAAAAGTGGTGGTGGACTACTTGAAGTAAGTGTAAATGGTAAAGGTGAAGTTATAGATATTAATATAGATGATTCACTTTTAACTGATAAAGACTCACTTCAAATTTTACTTATTGGTGCTATAAATGATGCCAATAAAATGGTTGAACAAAATAAACAAAGTAGTGCGATGGGAATGCTCGGTGGCATGGGCGGAATGAATCCGTTTGGAGTAAAATAAATGTTTAAGCTATTTTTAGCTTTAAACTTTCTTCTTATAAATCTTTTTGCCTGTCAAGGTGGTTTTGATACATGCAAACTCAAAGTTACTGATTCAAATTCTATAATTAAACAAACACTTCAAATACCATTAGAAGCAAATCAACAATTAATTTTTTCAAGAAAAAAACCAAGTTCAAAAATTATAAAACATGATCCTTATTTATCTTTATATCTTATAGAAGTTAGTAAAAATTTTAAATATCCATTTAGACTTAATGATAAACCCTTACTTGGAACAGCTGCTGTAAATAATAAAAAAGTTATAGAAGGTAGAATTATAAAAAAGCAAATTGGATTAAATCATTTTGCAAAATATAGTGAAGCCATAACTTCTTCAGCATTACTTTTAAACAGCTGTTGTGCCTTAGAAGGGATGATAACACCAAAAGGTATAATCCAAAGAGAATATATTGAACGATTTTTAAAAATAAAAAAAGTATCTTATGCAGATATTGGCATAAGAGTTGTTGATGAAAAAAAAGCTGTAATAGTAGATGTTAGTAATCCTTTTTTTAAAAATAACAAGTTTAAAAAAGGTGATTGTATACTAGAGTTAAATGGGAAAAAAGTAAAAGATAGTGCAAATTTTATGAAAAATATCTTATTTTCTGAGATAGGTTCAACTCATAAAGTAAAAATTAAAAGAGGCACAAAAATAATGATACTTAGTGCTAAAAGTCAAAAAAGAGAAGGTGGCGGATTTTTAAGTGATACTTTTTTAGAGTTTTTAGGTTTATATTTTGATAAAAATCTATTTTTAACAAAAATAGAAAAAAAAGCTTTAAAGTATCAGCTTAAACTTGGAGATAAACTTCTTCAGATAAACCATAAAAAAATCAGAACTAAAGAGGAAATTTTAGAGATATTAGTAAATAAAAATAAATCATTAAGTTTACTTTTTTTAAGAGATCAATTTCAGTTTTTTCTGACCGTTAATTAGCTAAAATTTCATATGCAAAATTTTGAAAACTTTTTATTAGAAAATTTACCAATTTCAAAAAGTATACATCCCACTTATGAAGAAGCTTTACATAAAATGCTTGTAGCAGGTGGCAAAAGGTTTCGCCCAGAACTTCTTTTGGGAGTTGTAAAGTCATATAATTCTTTAATGTTAGATGGTGCGATGCATGCAGCCTTTGCAGTGGAGCTTTTGCATACATACTCACTTATTCATGATGACTTACCAGCTATGGATAATTCTCCTCTTCGCCGTGGTAAACCAACTTTGCATATGGAATATGATGAGGTAACTGCTATACTTGTTGGAGATGCACTAAATACATACTCTTTTGAGGTTTTAACAAACTCTCCATTTTCAGACTATACAAAAGTACAACTAATACGAGAGTTAGCAAGTAATGGTGGGCTTAATGGAATGGTTCTAGGTCAAGCAATTGATTGTTATTTTGAAAATAAACCATTAAAGATTGAAGATATAAAAACTCTTCATATAAATAAAACAGCAAAACTAATAGCGACATCGTTAAAGATGGGTGCCATTATAGTAGGTCGTGAAGAGTTAGGCGAAAAGCTTTATGACTTTGGTATAAAACTTGGACTTTTATTTCAAATACAAGATGATATACTCGATGTTACACAAAGCTCACAGGAAGCTGGCAAGCTTACAAATAATGATGAAGATAAAAATAGTTTTGTAACTATTTTAGGACTAGATAAAAGTATAAAAGAATCTAATATCTTAGCAAATGAGCTTTTAGAACAGATGAATAGTTTTGATGAGAATTTAAAAAATGAACTCTCACCACTACTTACGAAATACATAAATAGACATAAATAAAATTAAGGAATATAAATGAGTAATCAAATGCGTCAAAAGATGGCGGATAGTATAAGATTTTTAGCAGCAGATATGGTTCAAAAAGCTAATTCAGGTCACCCAGGTGCACCGATGGGCTTAGCAGATATAGCAGTAGTATTAAGTGAGCATTTAAACCATAATCCAAAAAATCCTAACTGGTTAAATCGTGATAGACTTGTTTTTTCAGGTGGTCATGCTACAGGTCTTATTTACTCACTTTATTATCTTTGGGGATATGGTTTAGAGATTGATGATTTAAAAAATTTCCGTCAACTAGACTCTAAAACTCCTGGTCATCCAGAATATGGACATACTGAAGGTATTGAGATTACTACCGGCCCATTAGGTACAGGAATTTCTAATGCTGTTGGTTTTTCTATGTCTTCAAAATTTGTAGGAGCTCAAACTAACTCTGAGACTGCAGAATTAATTGATCATAATGTTTACTGTTTATGCGGTGATGGAGATTTAGAAGAGGGTCTTTCATATGAAGCCTGTTCTATTGCTGGACATAATAAACTTGATAATCTAATCCTTATTTATGATTCTAACCGTATAACAATTGAAGGTTCTACGGATTTAAGTATAAGTGAAAAT
>JAFLJV010000034.1 GCA_022712845.1 Sulfurimonas sp.
ATCTATAAAATCTTCTATGCCTCATGAGTTTAAAGAGGAGTGTAGAGCTTTAAAGATAGAACCTAAACTACGTCCTCACTTACATCAAAATGAAAAAGTTTTTTTAAAAGTTAAAGAGTTACTTAGTAGTATTTAAATCTTTTTTATTTTTATAAGCTTTCATTGTAAAGTGTGAACTGATAATTTCACCATCTCTTTTAAAGTTAATTGGAAAATTTACACTTATTATCCAGTCACTTTTATTAATAGCCTCTAAAAAATTATAAAAACTCTTTGGTGAACTTATTTGTGAAGTTGTATTTACTTCATACACACTAAACTCATTATCATTATCAATTCTAGTTTTTTTAGATAATTTTAAAGAGGTGAAAAAACTTTTATACTGTTTCTCAAATCTTTGTGGATTAAAATCAGCATCAAAAGCTTTTATTATATGGCGATTATCACTTTGTAATTTTTGAAGTATCTCCATAGTTTTATATGAAAAATCATCTAATTGTTTTACTTTAAGATCCATTTTTTTAAGTTCTGCTTTTTTAATTCTATACTCTTTACCTTTAGGAATTAAAACCGAAAAAGAAAATATCAAAACAAATATCAATAAAAAGGTAGAAATTGCTAAAAGATAAACATTTTGCCTAGAGAAATTAATTTTCACTACTTAACTCCTCTTCATCAATATAATTTGTAGATACAAATCTCAACCAACCATTTTGTGCAGGATAAAAACTACTATAACTTCGGTGAAATATAGAGCGTAATGGTGCTTGAAGCATGAAATTATAAACATCTTTATTTGGTGTTATACCATAAAGAATTAGTCCATTTTCCATTATTTGAGCTTGAGAGAGTGTTATTCTAGTTGGTATTAAATCAAAAAGATTATTTATACTATCTTTTAAAATACTGTTTTTTGTAAAAATTTTGTCTGCTTGATTTTTTTGTTTTTTAATATAAATAATATGATTATTCATTTTTAAAATATCGGCACTTAACTCTTGTTTTTCTTTTATAAGATCTATCTTATTTTGCTCAAACCTATATTCACGAAATAATAAAAACAAATACGTTAAAAATAGCATAGATAGTGTAACACCAAAAAAAGTAATCAATAATTGTATATCTTTTGTGAAAACTGTTTTTTTCCTAGGTCTTATGTAGCTAAATTGCATTTAATTCAGCCTTTGCCATGTCACATAACTCTGCACCTAAGTTGATTTTTCTAACATATACACTTAAAAACATCTCCTCTTCAAGGTACTTCTTAAGTGCATTACTAACACCTACTCCATCAGCAATATAAGTACTTTCTATAAATTGACTATCATATTTGTCATCTTTATAGAAAGAACTTAAAGAACTTTGTATACATAAAAATCTTTGATAATCTTCATCAAAACCAACTGAACTAATATCATCATTGTTCTCTTGTTTTACTTCTTTAATCTCTTTAGCTTCAGAAAATTCATCTATTTCATTACCACTATCTAAATCTTCTATATTTGCAAAATCATCTAAAGAGTTATCATCATCTATATCAATCTCTTCTAAATTTATACCTTCAATATCAAGTGAAACATCATAATCTTCATCATCTAAAGGTATGTTTATTAATAAATCATCATCTTTTTGATATTGTGTATCTATATATTTTGCATAAAGTAATTTTGAGTTATCAAATATAGATATAGTAAGATAGTTACTCTCAACTAATATAAACATTGATAAATTTGTACTTATTTTATCTTGAAAAAATTTTGCCATTATTAAAAAAGGTGAAAAAATAAAATCTACACCAATACTTTTATACTCTTGAGCAATACTATTTAAATCATACTCTGCTGAATAAACACTCCAGTCCGAAAAAGAGATACTTTTCATCAAACTCATATCTGCATACTTACTCATATCAAGTTTATCCACGGCAGGTAAGGCTCCTTGAAGTGATGAATTATCTAAAACTGAAATATAATAAAATGGAGATTGTTTAGAATATGTTTGTATCACATCATACATTTTAGCATTTATACTTATAGTGTCAAAACTCTTCTCTATAGTTTCAACTACTTCATTTTTAGAGCAGACTTCTATATACACTACTGTCTGTGAATTTTCAATAATAATATTTATAAAAACTTTTGTATACAAAGTTTCTAAAAATTTGTTTATCATATTTTATCCACTCCACAAAGCGGATGTGCTTTATTATAATTTTGTTGTTTCAATGCACTGCCCAATTTTGTATATATTTGTGTTGTCGCCATAGATGAGTGTCCCAATAATTCACTTACATCAGCTATAGATGCATTGGAATTTAATAGCCCTGATGCATATGAATGGCGAAGCTGATGAGGGGTAACTTTTAACCCAACTCTTCTAAAGACTTTTGTAACAATATATCTTAAACTGTTTTCGCTTAATTTTTCGCCTTTTTTTTCAAAAAAAAACTTTTTTTGCACGGATGTGTTTAAATAATTCTCCAGTAACTCTTTTATGGATGATAAAAGTGGTATATCTCTATGTTTATTTCCTTTACCTAAAACTCTAACCCATCCATTTGATATATCATCTTTTTTAAGTGAAGATAGCTCTGATATTCTAAGACCTAACGTATATAACATCAATACAACTAATTTTTCAAATTCTTCACTATAAGATAGTGCCTCCATTATACTTTCATGTGAAATTGGTTTTGGAAGTGTTTTTGCAACTTTAATATTATCATCTGCTTTAAGTATTGTACTTACATTATTATCATTAAGATATATTACAAAGGAACGGATAGCACTAAGCTTTTTACTTATAGTTTTTGAATTAAGTGAAGCTATTTTTATCCTATAAGGCATCAAATCAAAAGTCATATATTCATCATCTTCAAAAATTTCTATATATTTAAATGCTTCTTTTAAAGATTCATCATAACTCTTTATAGTTAAATCAGAATACCCTCGCATATTATCAAGGTAGTGTAAAAATTCTTTACGATTAGTATCTATTGACTTTTTCAAGTAGTTTCTCAAATTTATCATGATATAAAGAAGCCTCTTTAACTAACTCTTTATCTGTAATTACACTTGGTGCCAATTTTATATATGAACTCAACATTATTCTACAAATAATTTTTATTCTTGCCCTGTCAGAATCTTCTATATTTTCTTTTTTTGCCATTTCATCTATAACAAGCATATATTTTTTAGCATCTTTTACATAACTGTCATATTTTAAAGATGTTCGAGTTTGAGCCATTATTGTTGATGCCATACGATTATATACATCTAAGCTAAATGCTTCTTTAGCTAGTGAATATGCTTGCTTATAATCACCTGTTTCATAATAATATTTTGCTTTTAATGATTTTTCATAAGATGGATTTAGAAGAAAATATAAACCCATTATAAAAAGTAGAGATAATGCTAAGATTAAAATAGCAAACTTAGGTTTCATTTTTTTTTAATCCCTCTTTTATTAAATTTTTAGCTTCTTCTATTTCTAAATCACTAATATCTATTGGCTCTGTTGAATGGTAATTTAGTGTTCCAAATGGTTTTGGAATTATAAATTTATCCCAAGAGTTTAATTGCCAAAATTTTGTTGGTTTTATCCCAACTAAAACTATTTTACATTTAGTTTTCTGTGCCATAACAATTATACCATCTGCAACTTCATGTATAGGCCCTTTTGGACCATCTGGTGTAATTCCAATATCATAACCATCTTTTAAAGTTCTAATCCCTTGAATTAAAACTCTTGCTGCATTTCTATTAGTTGAACCTGCTATTGTACCTAATCCAAAATATTTTATTGTTTTAGAGATTAGCATACCATCAAAATGACTAGATATTAAAACTTTTGCATGTGGAATTTTTCTATATTTTTTGTATAAATATGGAAGCAT